>NZ_WMBF01000128.1:0-15358 GCF_019400875.1 Streptomyces anatolicus
GAGCTGCGAGTTCGTCCCAGCCATGCACCGCCCGCAGCCTGCCGGTCGGTGGGAACAGGAACTGGACCCGGGCAGCGCGTGTGACGGGCGGGACCAGGCCGGGAGCGTTGCCGAGCAGATCGTCGAGAAGCCTGCCGTAAAGCTCAAGGCCCGGCCGACTGTGCTCCACGAGCGCGTGGATGTAATCGCCGCCGCCCCGATCGTGCAGTTCCCCGAGCACGATGCCCTCCGGGGTGTTCCAAAACTCGACATGGAAAATGCCTCGGGTGATGCCCACTGCGGTCAGGGCCCGGGCGACCGCCTCTCGCGCTTCCTTGTCCCGGGTTTCCGGCAACCCCGACGGCACCCGGTGACTGGTCTCCAAGAAGCCTTCACTCTTGCCCTTCCGGGTCAGAGTGAGAACCTCTGGCTTCCCGTCGACCAGGACGCCTTCGGCGGAGTACTCCTCCCCCTCCACGTACGTTTCGATCAGGAAGGAATCGGGCGGTCCCAGGGGGTCCATCACACTCGGCAGCTCGGAGAACTTCGCCACGGCAGCGGGCAGATCGGCAGCGCCACGGACGACGCTCACGCCGATGCCGGCCAGCCCGTCCCGTGGCTTGACGACCCACGGGCCCGCACCGGACTCGGCCAGGAACCTCTCGGCCTCCCGCAGGTCGCGGCAGCGGGCGGTGAGCGGTTGCGGCAGGCCGGCTTCCCGTAGGCGCTCCCGGCAGAGGTCCTTACAGCGGATCCGCAGTACGGCCTCCGGGTCGTTTCCAGGCAGACCCAGCTCTCTCGCCATCCAGGCCGCAGGGAGGACGGAAAGCTCACGAATGGTGGCCACCGCATCGAACGCACCGCGACGATCGGCCGCCCACGAGCGGCAGGCGTGGACATCGTGGACATCCAGCGCAACGGTCTCGTCCACCCGGGACTGCTCTTCAGGGAGAGCCGTTCGCAGATTGTCGGGGGTGTCGACGCCCAGAATGGCCAGCCCCCGTCCGCGGGCTTGTTCACTGAGTCGTCGGATCACATCCCGTTCCCAAGGGGTGGGAGCGGTATTGGCCACCAGGAGCAAGGTCTGGGTCATCGCATTGCACCTCCAGTCTCTCTCACTATGGCAGCGACAGCTCACTGTTGGTGGTGACACACGCGGGTGCCAGAGTGTCAGCGGATGACGCCTTTCGTCCGCATGAGGAACTCGGCGAGAAACCCGTCGTGCGGCATCTCCGGAACGCTGGTGTGAGTCGGCCGGGGCCCGAGGTGAATGCTGCGTATGGTCGGCTCGGCGACCAAGTCGTCGACAAGGTCATCGTCCCGGGTGATCGCGGTGAGCACGAGAGTGTCTCGTAGGGGCTCTATCCCATCCCTCCGGGACCAGGGTGCTACCCAGACGCAGGGAAAGGGCATTTCCGCACCGAGTTGGCCGGGGTCCGGCGCATCCAGTTGATGGATCAACGGCCTGAGTGCCGCACTGCCGTCGCCCAGATCGACCAACATGTCCTGCACGCCGAGCCATGGGATACCGGTCGAGCGCCCCTGTACGTATGCCTGGAGCGCACGAGCCCTGGTCATTGATTGCACGGGAAGGGCGGCGTGTTCGTCTTCCGGCGGCAGGGCGGGAAGCTTCGACAGGCGGTCGGCGAGGGCTTCGGCCAGCGGGCCGGGGTCCCCTTCGACGAGCACCGCGGTCGCGTTGGTGCACGCTGTGCCCGCCTCGGAACTCACCGACTCCACGATGACATCGACATACTCACGCCAGTCCACCTCGGCCGTCAGGAGGACCTTGGAGCGCCCCGGCCCCTGCGGCAGCACCCGGGAGTCACGTGCGTGAGCTTCCACTACCTGGGCGCTTCCGTACACCAGGCCGAGATCTGCGTTGCGGAGTATCTCGCGGGCGGTGTCGTGGTCGGTGGGGAGGAGAACGAGCCGATCCGTACCGAGGCCGGCCCCACGCAGGGCGGTGACGAGCCGGTACGGCGTGAAAGGCTCTCGCTGGGACGGGCGCAGGGCCACCCGGTACCCGAGTGCGAGCGCCTGCAGCCAACCCGTGTGTACGGCCGGGTGATTGCCGGCGGCCAGCACACCGAGCACGTCGCCGCGTCGGCACCACACCGCGCGTCCCGTCCGGGTCAAAGGGTCCCGCCACTCGGTCACCGCGGTGACCGGACGTGCCTGCTGGACATCTCGATACACGTTGGCGGCAGCTGCGGCCACATTGCGCGTCGCGGCCCTGACTACTCCGATGGGAAGACCGGACACGCGGGCGACTCGGAGCGCGTGTTCTTCGGCGGTGATCCCGCCGATCGCATCGGTACTGAAGGACTTACCTGCTGTGCTGATGGCGGACACCACGGCGTCCTGCGTCATCGGTTCCGCACGGCGCAGCGCATTGGCTGCCCGGCCGACGAACATCGGTGGCACCAGGCAGAGTTCGGCCACGGTGCGCCCGGTGACGTCGGTGACCGGAGTCCGTCTCCGCGACCGGAACGGCCCGGCAGGTCCGAGGGCGTCCAAGAGGGCCGGGCGGGTCACGGTCAGTACACCCCCTCGATGACGGTTGCGTTGTCAAAGGTGGGCACAGGAGCGATGTCCGCGACGGCGTCGCCGGCCGACGACGACGTGGGTTCGACGCGCGTGGCGAAGTCGCGTTCCAGGTTGTTGGGTACGAAGGCCGATCGGGACACATGGTGCATCACGACCTGGCCGCGTTCTCCGTACGGCACCCGTGCTCTGGTATCCGGGTCCACCACCCAATAGGTGACGAAGGGGGCCAAGGTGTCGAACACGCACGGATCATCATCCGTGAGACCGGGGCGTTCGTTGGCCGAGCCGAGGGCCATGGTGCTGCCGTAGTTTCCGATCAAGGTGACACGGCCGAAGACCTCCCTGCGCAGCAGGAAGCGGGTATCAGGATCGAGGTGGGCCCCTCCCCACAGAACCGTCCGCACCTTGTCGTTCACTCTGTGCACCGCGTCCTCACGCAGAGCCAGCCGTTGCAGCAGCGGAGGCGTGATCATCACCATTTCGACATCCTGTGTGTTCAGGATGTGGCACGCCTGGTCGACCACGTGTTCGGCGTAGGCCTCCGCTTCCTCCTGCCGATGGGCCGCGATGAGCCGCTTGACCCATCGCGGGTCAATGTCGATGGTGAAAACCACTCCGCCGCGCAAACGGACGATCCGCTGAGCGAAAGGGCCCGACAGGTGCGGGCCGGAGGGCATGACCACCAGCCAGTTCCCTCCGGAGTGGGCGCCGTGCGCTGCGAGGTTTTCCTCCCACAGGGCCATGTTGCGTTCCACCCAGTCCTCCAGCAGGACTACTCGCTTCGGCGCCCCGGTCGTGCCTCCGCTCTCGCACACCGCCACCGGCCGTGCGGTGCCGTCATATCCACGCGGGATCAGATCCTCGATCCGAACATCGCGCAATTCGTTGACCACGTTGGGGAACAGGGCCAGGTCTGCAAAGCAGCCGACATCCTTCCGAGGGTCGAAGTCCAGGGACTTGGCGCGGTTGAGCCAGTACGGTGATCCTGTTCGCGGGCTGAAATGCCATTCCATGGCACCTCGCACGAACTCATCCGGATCCTGCAGTTCCTCGAACTCTGCCACCTCAGCACCTTTCGGGACCGTGACGTGGGTTGCAAGTTCTTGCTGCCCTGCATGCAGTAAGCTTCGATGAAGCCTCTATGTGGAAATGTTCTACTTTTACCCTTGCTCTAATTCCTGCAAACCGACACGCTTTACCTAGGCGCAAATTGAGCCAAAAAGACAATCCGGGAAATTGATCTTTTCCATGGCGGCCAGCAGCAGGTTCTTCCCCGGCAGACCGGGTGCGGACGGGAGTCGGCCGCCCCGCCGGAGCGAAGCTGACTGAAACCGACGCCTCTGTCTCCCCCGGTACATCACCATGGTGACCCAGCTGCTCCCAGGTATCCCCGTGGCGAAGGAGACCGCATGCAGACCGTCCCCCTGAACAACGGTGTGGACATGCCGATTCTCGGTTTCGGTGTGTACCAGATTCCACCGGAGCACACGGAACAGGCTGTCGCCGAAGCCTTGGAGGCGGGCTACCGCATGTTCGACACGGCAGCCATCTACCGTAACGAGGAAGGCGTTGGGCGCGCGATAAAGAGGAGCGGGTTGTCGCGAGCGGAAGTCTTCATCACCACGAAACTGTGGATCCACGACAGGGGAGAAGAAGGTACGAAGCGTTCCTACGGCAGATCTATGGAGCGGCTCGGCGTCGACTACCTGGATCTGTACTTGATCCACCAGCCCTATGGGGACATCTATAGCTATTGGCGAGCGATGGAGGACCTCTACCGGAAGCATCACGTCAGATCCATCGGCGTCTCCAACTTCTATCCCGACCGGCTGATCGACCTCATCGATCACAATGATCTTGTTCCCGCCGTCAACCAGGTCGAGACCCACCCCTTCTTTCAGCGCTCGGCCGATCACGAGCTGATGCGCGAGCGTGGTGTCCAGATCCAGTCCTGGGGACCGTTCGCTGAAGGGCGCAATAACCTCTTCTCCCATCCCGAGCTGACCGCAATAGCCCGCGAGCACAGTAGGACTGTGGCGCAAGTGGTTCTCCGCTGGCTCATACAGCGTGGCGTAGTCGTCATCCCGAAGTCGGTTCGTGCCGAACGCATGAAGGAGAACCTGAGCGTCTTCGACTTCGTCCTCACCGAGGACGAGATGGCCCGCATCTCCACGATGGACACCGGACGTTCGCTGTTCCTCGACCATCGCGATCCGGTGATCGTCGCCGAGGTCCGCGACGTCCGGGTCGAGGACTGAGCGCCGACGCACTCGACTCCGCAACCGCGCGCACCTGAGGTCAGACCGCCGGCACCGCCGTTGCCCGTTCGGTGGGCAGTGCCCGCATGCGGTGCAGCCACGCGGTGGCTACGGCCGAGGCCAGACCGAACCCCGTGCAGCACATCCAGGGCAGCCAGGGCCGCCCCGTCTGTTGTCCCGTGTCCATCGCCCAGCCGACGAGTGCGTTGCCCGCGGCGGCGGCGAGGCCCGAGAAGACGTAGTACAGGCCGAAGTAGGTTCCTGTCAGCGTCTCTCGTCCGAAGAGGGGGATCAGTTCCATCACCGTCGGCTGGGCCACCATCACACCGGTGTAGAGCAGCAGTGTCCCCATGGCCAGCGGCAGCATGTGCAGTACCGCGTCCCTGGCTCCCACCGGCTCCGGTATGCCCGCCACCAGGACCGGTGGAAGGAAACTCAGGCCCATCAGCGCCAACCCCCGGGAAACCCAGCGGGTGTCGCGGCCGTGAGCACACACGTATCGCGCGACCCGCATCTGGAAGATCACGTTGACGGCTGTCCCCAGAACGGGCAGGACACCGGCCGCACGGGACCATCCGGACGCTTCGCGGGCGGCTTGCGGAAGCAGGAGGAAGACCTGGTTCTCCATGGCCGACATGCCCACCATGGCAATGGCGAATGTCAGAAAGCCACGGTTGCCCAGAACCTCGGACCAGTCCCGCAGAACCTTTCCGCGCGCCGGTCTGATCCGATGAGGGGGCAGCGTGCGCAGTTGGGCGATCGCCAAGAGAAGCGAGATACCTGAGGCCGCCAGCGCGCACAGGCGGAAATCGACGACGAACAGCAGTCCGCCCAGCAGCATTCCGCCCAGGCTTCCGGTCGTGGAAGCCATGTTGTGCAGTGCGAAGGCCTCCGCTCTGCGGTCAGGTGCCGCCACCGCCACGTAGGCTCGCACCGCCGGGTACATCAGTGCGGCGGCGAGGCCGCTGAGCATGGAGGCGGCAAGCGCCGTAGGGACGCCGCCGATGGTGGAGAAGAGCGCGTAGCCAAGGGCGCCGAGCAGACATCCGGCCGGAATGACACGGTGGGCCCCGACTCTGTCGGTCGCGCTGCCGCCCAACACGAACATGCACTGTGAGCTGACATTGCGCACCCCCAGCACCACGCCCACGACGCCGGCCGACAGGCCGAGACCCTGGCCGAGGTGGGAGGCGAGATACGGGATCACCAAGAAGAACCCGAAATCAATGCCGAACTGATTGATCAACAGCAGCCGCACCGACACGGGAAAACTACGGAATGATTGAAGCGTTCCCATATTCCGAGAGTAGGAGCCGGTAACTCACTGCAATACACGACTCCGTAAGCACTACTCCTTTCAGTGACATTTACCATATTTACCGCGCCTGATAATGTCGTGTCGCTATTGCAAACGTAAGGTTGTTGTTGCAAATTGACAGATGTATCGTCCTCGGCACTCATGTCACCCTCCTGCGGCCACGCCGGTGGTCGGGAAGTACCTCTTCCGGGTCGCATGCTTGATGCCCTCGCACGGCACAGCCGGTCAGGTGCAGCGGGGGACCCGCGTTCGTGAGCGACGTGGTCCGCTCGACGCTGGTGTCGCGTCTTGTACACGCCTCGTGCGCCCACGGTCACTGGTACCGCTGGCTGGTCAGATGTTGTGGATCGGTCTGAATGCCCGTGCGGTGCCCAGCTCCCTGGCGCCCAAGGTCGTGGAGTGAAACGCCACCTCTACGAACTCGTTTCCGAGCGGCAGGGACGCTGCTGATCATTACCAGCAACAGGGCACCCAGCGACTGGTATCCCGTCTTCCCCGACCCCATCGCCGCCGATTCCCTCCTGGACCGGCTGATCAACATCAGTCACCAGGTGATCATGAACGGGTCGAGCTACCGGCCGAACAAGCGGCCCAGGAACCCCACCGACAAGACCAAGTAGGGAAAACCGGTGGACGTCGTCGCGATACTGCCGTCATGGCCGTCACTCAGCAACTCGCCCGCATCCCGGCGGAGTATCTCGCCTCCTGCCGCCAGTCAGCCGACGCTTCGAAGGATGGAGATCCTCTCTGGGATCCACCGTCGGCGGACGTCCTCGACCTGGACTGGGCACCGTTCCTGATCGAACGGGTCTGCGAGCTGGGAGGTCTCGGGCCGGAGCCCACGGCCCTGTCGGTGGCCCGAAGAAGTACGTGCTGGGCACTCCAACGCCCTGCGCGAGTTCTACCATGCTGCATACCAACGGCAGCGTCGTGCTCTGGTGGGACTGAAACGGACCGTCTCACCGTCGGCTCACGTCAGCAGCTGGGGAATTACGTGAACTTCCGCCTGGGGAATTACGTGAGCGTCCACATAAGCAACTGCTCTGACGCCAATTCCTTGTCCACGTAAGCCACCGCAGGTCAGCTCGCTGCAGACAAGTGGCTTCGCCGTCCAAGAACAACTGCCTGGTGCGGCTGCGGTAGGCGCCCGCCAGCCGGTATCAACGCGCCCGTCCGGGCACCGTCTTCGAAGATCGACCCCCGCCACAGCCGATACGCCCGCGGCGTCAGCCACTTCACATTCAATGACCGCACATCTGCCGGCGTCAGCGCCGACACCTCCACCACGGCGCCGTCGCGCGTCCGCACCGACCGGAGCGCCACCGGGCTCGCCCCCGCGAACCCCGGGCCAGTGCCCAGTCGTACAGGCCCCGCAGCGTGGCCAGCTCCCGCTGCCACTTCGCGCCGCCGATCCGCGCCGGATTCCCCTCCCCGCGCAGCCTCCAGTGCTCCCAGTTCTCCAGATGCTCCGCCCCCGCCTGGTCCCAGCATCCCGCTCGCCACAAGAACGAGAAGAACAGCCGGTAGTCGCGCACGCACGCATCCCGCGTCCCGAACGAACGCGTCGAAAACCACGACCGCCGGAAGAACCCCACCAGCCGCCGGTCCACCCGCCCGTGCGGATCCACCAAGATCAGTTACCGTCCCCTCAACCCGAGTTCCCGCTCCCGCTCGGGCAAGCGACACGGCACATCAGATCATCAAGAACGTGGACGACACCTTTCACGGCATGTCGACGTCGGAAGACGAAGCCACCCCCGTGCCCTCGAACAACCACGAAGGGCGGCCTCGCTACGAAGACGCCCATGGGAGTCGTTCGCAGAACGGAGAGAATGCCATCCGCAGGCTCAAGCGGTGGTGCCAGGACTCCTGCCAGACATGTGCCACCGCCCTCATGCCCGGCATGATGTCCGTCCGCGGTCTGTGGCATACGGTGATTGTGATTGTTCAGAGGGAGAGTTGAGGTTCGGATGGATGGGCTGATCGCGGGCGCGGTATTCACGCATCAGGGCCGGGTGTTACCTATCCGCCGCGCCGTCCCCGAGGGCGATCTCGTCTGGCAGTCCCCGGCGGACAAGGTCGACGCGGGTGAGCCGCCGCAGCAGGCCGCGGTGCGTGAGTCGTTGGAAGAGGCCGGTGTCATGGTCGAACCGGTCGCTGTCATCGGTGAGCGGCTGCATCCGGTGACGAGACGACGGATCGTACGCCGGAAGACGGCGGCAATATAGCGGCGGATCCCCGGTTACCGAAACCGGGGATCCGCCAAATACTTGTAGCTCCACCGCCACTTCCTGACAACCCCTTCGAAAGGCAGCACACAACGACCCACAACTCACCCGAGCAATCGGACTAACGCCACGAGGCTCGGTCCTGTCAGACCGCGGAATAGCTGAGCCGAAACAGACCCTGGGCACGCTCCAGGTCTCGCTCCGTACGCAGCTGGAAGCTGCGCACACACTTGCCGAACGCCAGGGTAGATTTAAGGGTTCGCGCAGCCCACCTGCCGGTGACCGCCGCTTGGGTTCTTCCAGGGCCTCAAGTGGGTTGCCTGGAGGCTCCGTTCCACTCCAGGCAACCTCTGCAACTGCGTTACTCTCCGCGATCACCTCAGCATCTCGCGCCACGATTGTCGGTGTGCCTGCACGCGGGCGTCAGGTGTTCCGCCGAGCGCATCGAACGCTTCCACCATGCAGAGGAAACGCGAAACGAATACCTCGCCACGTTCCAGTCGCTTGCCGAGCAGCGGTAGCTCCCGTGTCCGTGGCCTATGAGGATCATCCTCCGGTGTGCTGGCGCAATCTGCGGAAAGTGCCCCCACGCTCAGTGGGGACGCGTCCGCCAGGCACGGGCGAAGAGTTCGGGCAGGGGGCCGGCGACGGGCCGGGAGCAGACCTTGCGCCCGATGACCCGGACCCCGAGCAGCCCGGCCTTCCAGGTCTCCATCGGAGGGTAGAACTTGTCCCCGCCCGCCCAGTCACCGGGCAGGAACACCCCCCGCCCGGCCCGGGCCCTGCGGTCGGCGACCGCCAGACCGGCCTCGACGAGTGCGGCCGCGACAGCCTTGTGGTGCGCGGGAGTCCACCGGTTGAAGCGGCGGATACGGCGGTCGGTGGGTACGGGCAGGGCGAGCAGTTGCAGATACAAAGTAGCGACGTCCGTATCCAGACCGGTGGTGACGGCCACCTCCTCCACCACCTTTGGCGCGGACAGCCGCGGATCGGTCTCGTAGCCGCCCGGCGGCAGCGACCCCTCGGTGATGCGCTGCACGATCCGGTCGAACTCGGGACCGCGCAGCCGGCGGACCAGCGCCAGATGCGAGTCCTCCGCATCGACCACGGCCTCCAGACGCCGCGAGCGCTCGTCGAGCCCGTAGCGGCCGGGCCGGAAGTACACGCCGGGCGCCTCGCGCTCACCCCGCCGGTCGAACCCTGCCTCGGACACGACGACCAGGCCGTCGTCCAGCGTGGGATGGGCGAGCGGCTCGGCGGCGTCCAAGTAGGGCAGGGCGCCGGGGAAGCCCGGCAGCAGGTCCGCCACGGTGCGGCCGCGCAGGCTGCGGCCGCGGGCGGAGAGCAGCAACTCCGGATGGGCCAGGCGTTCCCGCAGCAGCCGTACGGTCTCGGGAACACCCCGGCGTACGGGATCTCCTTCGGGAAGCTCGGCGTACACCCAGTCGACGGCGTCGCAGACCACGGCGAGCAGCTCTCTGAAACGGAAACCCTCGTCGCCCTCCCAGCCGCCGCCGCTGATGCTGTTCACCCGCAGCCGGGTGTCAGGGTCGCGGGTCAGCCGCGGCTCGCGCGCGGGATCGGCGAACACGGCGCACACGGCTGCCGGAGCCATCCGAACATCGCTGTGCTCGGCGGCGACGGCGAGCGTCGACTCCGGCACGGCGGGGCGTACACCCTGCTGCCTGCGCCAGGCCTCGGCGATCCGCTCGGCGAGCGCCAGCTGCCCACCCTCCAGCCACAGCTGTTCGGGGTCAGCGGGCAGCACGTCGGCCAGCAGGTCGAGGCGCTCGGCCACCCGCAGGGCCGCCAACTCCCGCTCACCGGCCTCGGCTTCGGACTGCTTGAGGCCCATCACCTTGCGCGACTCGGCATCGAGTCCCGGGTACCCGTACTTCACATCGGGTATTCCGGCGAGCAGCAGCGCGGCTCCGGCCCGGCTCAGCCCGGTCCGCTCGGCGAGCACTACGGCCGCCGCGCGGTCCCAGGGCGCGGGGCCCTTCTCCCGTACGAGGTGCACGAGGCGCCGCAGCCGGTCAGGTGTGTCCCAACCGGCCGCGGGCACCGGCTCGGTGGCCGTGATCCGACCTGGTGCCGGCGGCTGGGCGGTCCCGGTGCGCAACTCGACGAAGCGCTGGCCGTCCCGGCCGGCGCCGAGCCCGTGCAGAGCGACCACCGCACCGTCGTGGGTCCGAGTGGCATGTGTGTCCTTGTCGCCGAGTTCGAGGACGCCCGTACGTATCCGGGCGCGAACCTCCGGGTCGGCGAAGGGAGTTTCCGCCCACACCTCCAGCATCGCCAGCTGGACCGCGCGCAGATGGTCCTGCACGTGGAAGGAGCTCGCCCGCAGGGCCACAGCGCCGCACCGGCCGATGAACCGGTACCAGTTCCAGCCCCGGTACCGCGCGGGCACGTCCTCGCCGCTGCCGGTCAAGTAGTCGCCGGCCTCGGTGAACACGGCGAGCGTGCCGGGCTCCCAGTGTCCGGAACCTTCGATGAAACCGTTGAGGGCCTGGGCGATCCACTTCTCGTCGAAGGGCTGTGCGGGGCGTATCGGGGTGTGGGGCATGCGGTCATCCTGCCGGATCGCGTGCCTGCCTCCTGCCGGCGGCTGCCACACACTTCACCTTGCGAACCCGGCGCTCCGTCGGGGGAGCGCGCGGCTCCCGTCAGTCCAGGTACTGGCAGGTGCCGCGCGCGAGGTACGCGCCGTGCCCGGCGCGGCCGGTGAACTCCCGTGCCGTGATGACCGGTTCGCCTCGCGAAAGGACCGTCTCCACCCGGCCGGTCAGGCGCTTTCCCTCGTACGCGGAGTAGTCGACGTTCATGTGGTGCGTGGCCGCCGAGAGCGTCTGCTCGGCGTGCGGGTCGTAGATCACGACGTCGGCGTCCGCGCCCGGCGCGATGGTGCCCTTCTTCGGGTACAGGCCGAACATCCGGGCCGGGGTCGCGCAGGCGATCTCGATCCAGCGGCGGCGCGAGATGTGTCCGTCGACCACGGCCTGGTGCAGGAGGTCCATGCGGTGCTCCACACCGGGCATGCCGTTGGGGATCTTGGAGAAGTCGCCGCGCCCCAGCTCTTTCTGGCCCGAGAAGCAGAACGGGCAGTGGTCCGTCGACACCACCTGGAGGTCGTTGGTGCGCAGACCGCGCCAGAGCGCCGCCTGGTGCTCCTGGGGGCGCAGCGGCGTACTGCACACGTACTTCGCCCCCTCGAAGTCCGGCTCGGCGAGGTTGTCCGTCGACAGGAAGAGGTACTGCGGGCAGGTCTCGCCGAAGACCGGCAGCCCCTCGTCCCTGGCCCGCGTCAGCTCGGCCACCGCCTCCCGCGCCGACACGTGCACCACGTACAGCGGCGCCCCCGCCACCTGCGCGAGCTTGATGGCGCGGTGGGTCGCCTCGGCCTCAAGCAGGGCCTTTCTGACCTCGCCGTGGTAGCGCGGGTCCGTCTGGCCGCGGGCGAGCGCCTGCTCGACGAGTACGTCGATCGCGATGCCGTTCTCCGCGTGCATCATGATCAGGCCGCCGTTCTCACCGGCCCGCTGCATCGCGCGGAGGATCTGCCCGTCGTCCGAGTAGAAGACCCCGGGATACGCCATGAACAGTTTGAACGAGCTGACGCCCTCCTCGATGAGTCCGTCCATCTGTTTGAGCGTCGCCTCGTTCACATCGGACACGATCATGTGGAAGGCGTAGTCGATCGCGCAGTTCCCGTCGGCCTTCGCGTGCCACGCGTCCAGGCCGGCCCGCAGCGCCTTGCCCTTGGACTGCACCGCGAAGTCGACGATGGTGGTGGTGCCGCCCCAGGCCGCCGCCCGCGTCCCCGTCTCGAAGGTGTCCGACGAGAAGGTGCCGCCGAAGGGGAACTCCATGTGCGTATGGGCGTCGACGCCGCCCGGGATCACGTACTTGTCGGTGGCGTCGACGACACGCTCGGCGGTCCACGTGCCCGCCGCGGCGGTGCCGCTCGCGGCGAGCGCGGCGATGCGGCCGTCCTCGATCAGCACGTCGGCGTGGGTCTCCTCGGCGGCGGTGACGACGAGTCCGCCGCGGATCAGGGTGCGGGTGCTCATGTGGTGCGCTCCCTTTGCTGCGCAGGGGTTCGTGACAGGGGTACGCCGGTGAACCGGCGCCCACCGGGGCCCTTGGGGCCACCTAGGCGCTCCGCAAGGCCTCTTCAAGGATGGCCGCGCCCTCTTCCGCCTCCGCGACGGTCAGCGAGAGCGGCGGGGCGACGCGCAGGACGCTGGTGTTGTGGCCGCCTCCCTTGCCGATGAGCAGGCCGCCCTCGCGGGCCGCTTCGAGGACCGCCGCGGCCGCGCGCTGGTTCGGCTCGTCCGTGCCGGGCTCGACCAGTTCGATGCCGATCATCAGGCCGCGCCCGCGCACCTCGCGTACGAGGGGCAGCTGGGCGCAGATCGCCCGCAGCCGCTCGATGAGCAGACCCCCGACGCGCCGGGCGTTGCCCTGGAGGTCGTGCTCCAGGAGATACGAGAGGTTGGCGAGGCCCGCCGCCATGGTGACCGGGGAACCCCCGAACGTCGAAATGGAGTTGGCGTCGAGGGAGTTCATCACCTCGGCGCGGGCCACGACGCCACCGATCGACATACCGTTGCCGATGCCCTTGGCGAAGGTCAGCATGTCCGGCGGGCCGCTCCGCGCGTGCGCCTGCCAGCCCCAGAAGTGCTCGCCCGTGCGGCCCCACCCGGTCTGCACCTCGTCGGCGATCCACAGGATGCCGTGCTCGTCGAGGACTTCACGGAAGGCCGCGTACAGCCCGTCGGGCGGCGAGGTGAAGCCGCCGACGCCCTGGATCGGCTCGGCGATGAGCGCCGCCACTCCTCCCCGGGCCTGGCCGAGCATGTCCCGCAGGTCGGCGACGCAGGCCGCGATGAACTCGGCGTCGCTCAGCTCGGCGTACGGCCCCCGGCCGCGGACGCCCCCGTGCACGTACAGCGTCTGGAGCGGCGAGAGGCTGGTCGGCGACCACGACTGGTTGCCGGTGATGCCGATGGAGGTGAAGGAGCGGCCGTGGTAGCCGTTGCGCATCGCCAGGATCTGGTTCGAGCGGCGGTGGGCGGTGGCGAGCAGCAGAGCGGCGTCGTTCGCCTCGGTGCCGGAGGTGGTGAAGAAGACGCGGGCGTCGGGGATGCCGGACAACGCCGCGATGCGCTCGGCGAGTTCGACCATCGGGCGGTTCAGATAGAGCGTGGAGGAGTGGATGAGCCGTCCGGCCTGTTCGCTCACCGCCTTGGTGACCTCGGGCAGGGCGTGGGCGGTCATGGTGGTGAGGATGCCGCCGAAGAAGTCCAGGTACCTCTTCCCGTCGGCGCCCCAGACGTGCCGGCCTTCTCCGTGGGTGAGTTCGAGGGGGCGCTGGTAGTAGAGCGCGAGCCACTCGGGCAGCACCGCCTTGTGGCGGTCGAACAGTTCGGTCACGGCTGTACCAGCCCTTCGTAGGCGTCGGGGCGTCGGTCACGGTAGAACGCCCACTGTTGGCGTACTTCCTCGATGAGCCCGAAGTCGAGGTCCCTGACGAGGAGTTCCTCGTCCTTGTCGCTCGCGGGCTCGCCGACGAACTGGCCCCGCGGGTCGACGAAGTACGACGTTCCGTAGAAATCGTTGTCGCCGTACTCCTCCTGGCCCACGCGGTTGATGGCGGCGACGAAGTACTCGTTGGCGACGGCCGCGGCCGGCTGCTCGAGCTGCCAGAGGTGCGAGGAGAGGCCGCGGTGGGTGGCGGAGGGGTTGTAAACGATCTGGGCTCCGTTCAGGCCCAGTTGGCGCCAGCCCTCGGGGAAGTGGCGGTCGTAGCAGATGTAGACGCCGACCTTGCCGACGGCCGTTTCGAAGACCGGCCAGCCCAGATTTCCCGGCTTGAAGTAGTACTTCTCCCAGAAGCCCTTGACCTGGGGGATGTGGTGCTTGCGGTACTTGCCCAGGTAGGTGCCGTCGGCGTCGATCACGGCCGCGGTGTTGTAGTAGAACCCGGACTGCTCGACCTCGAAGACCGGGACGACGATCACCATGCCGGTCTCGCGGGCGAGTTCCCTCATGCGCGTCACGGTGGGGCCCTCCGGCACGGGCTCGGCCCAGCGGTAGTGCTCCGGCTCCTGGACCTGGCAGAAGTAGGGAGCGTTGAAGACCTCTTGGAATCCGATGACCTTCGCGCCCTGCCCGGCCGCCTCGCGGGCGTGCTCCTCATGCTTGGCGATCATGGATTCGGTGTCGCCGGTCCAGGTCGCCTGGACCAGTGCGGCGCGTACGACGTTGACCATGAGCTGCTCCTTCACTGCCCTGGGAAGGACTGCCCCCGAGGGGACGTCAGAGAGCCGCTACGCCCGTAGATTCGCTGCGTAGAGAGAAGAACGTAAGCCCCGTCCGTCAGGCCGAGCAAGACCATCGCCGTCAACCGGCGAGTCGATCATGTTCCGCGCCTGTGCGGGCGGGACGCCCCAGGGCGGCGGGCGGGGCGGACGCGGGGTCAGGTGTTGAACCCCGCCACGCGCAGGGCGTGCACGAGGTCCCAGTGGTGTTCCTCGGAGACCGCCCTGGCCGTCTCCAGGAGGAGTGGGATGAGGCGGTGGGGGTCGGTGTGCGCGCAGCGGGCCGCGTCCTCGGGGGTGCGGACGCGCAGATACGAGTCGAGGAGCGCGCGGGCCTCGCGCTCGCGGCCCGCGTCGATCAGCGCGAGGATCGCCTCGGCGATCTCGGGGGCGGGGCGGGCGACGCCCTGCCGCAGCAGCTTCCGGCAGTCGTCGGCGCGGCCCGCGCCGGCGAGGGCGTCCGCGAGGGCGACGAGTTGATCGGGCGGCAGCGAGGCGGCTTCCCAGAGCAGGGTCGCCCAGTCCGCGCCGAGGCCGGCGCGGTGCAGCTCCGCGGCGAGCGGCGGCAGCTCGGCGGCGGGCCAGCCGGCGGCCTCCACGAGCACGGCGTGCGCCTCGCCCGTGCGGGCCTCTCCTCGGAGGTGGAGGAGGGTTTGGACGGTTTGGGTGATTGGGGAGAGGTGGGGGGGGTGAGGGCGG
>NZ_WMBF01000852.1:0-1115 GCF_019400875.1 Streptomyces anatolicus
CCATATAACGGACGGTAGTTCCCGGATGCCGTGAAGGCAGGTGAATTTCGGCCCGGGGGAGGGGGTCGGCAGGGGGCTCTCAAGGGATCAGGACGACCTTGCCCATCGTGCCGCGGGTCTCCAGCGCGCGGTGGGCCGCCGCCGCCTCCGCCAGGGGGAAGCGCTGCACGGCCGGGGTGAAGTGGCCCGTGGCGGCCTCGGTGAGGGCGGCGGTCTCCAGCGTGCGTACGGGGTTGTCGCCGCCGGCCTTCGCCATCATCGCCGGGCCGAGGACGTTGACCTGCGTGATGCCGCGTACGGCTAGCTCCTCCTCGCCGAAGGTCAGCGCCTCGCCGTCGTGCAGGCCCTGGCCGGACCAGCCGAAGACGACGTGGACGCCGCCGGGGCCGAGCAGGTCGACCGCGGCCAGGCCCGCCTCGCCGCCCACGCCGTCGAAGACGACGGTGGCGGCGCGGCCGTCGAGCCGCTCCTTCAGGTACGTGCGGACCTCGTCGGGCCAGGCGGGGTTCTTGTAGTCCACGGCGAGGTCGGCGCCGTTCGCGCGGACGCGGGCCGTCTTCTCCGGGCCGCCCGCGAGGCCGACGACGGTGGCGCCCCGGTGCTTGGCGTACTGCGTGAGGAGCGTGCCGATGCCGCCCGCCGCGGCGGGGATGACGGCCACCGAATCGGGGGTCAGCTCGGCGAACTGGAGTATCCCCATCGTCGTACGTCCCGTTCCGATGAGGGCGACGGCCTCGGCGAAGTCCATGTCGTCGGGGAGTACGTGCAGGCGGGACGCCTCGGTGACGGTCTGCTCGGCGTAGCCGCCGGGGGCGAAGCCGATGTGGGCGACCACGCGCTTGCCGAGCAGCTTGGGGTCGACGCCCTCGCCCAGCTCGTCGACCGTGCCGGCGATCTCGCGGCCGGGGATCGTGGGCAGGGCGGGGAGTTCGGGCAGCGGGCCCCGCATGCCCTCGCGGATCGCGGTGTCCAGGAGGTGCACGCCTGCCGCGGCGACGGTGACGCGGACCTGGCCCGCGGCCGGGGTGGGGGCCGCGGTCTCCTCGTAGACGAGGTTTTCGGCGGGGCCGAAGGCGTGGAGGCGGATGGCGTGCATGGTGGGGCTCCTTGGGGGG
>NZ_WMBF01000129.1:0-15292 GCF_019400875.1 Streptomyces anatolicus
GGATGACTCATGCGTAGGCGCATGAGCGGGGCCGGGCTGGTGGCGGTGGCTATCGCAGTCTTCGTGGTGGCAGGGGGGCCGGGTCCACAGGGGCAGCAGGCCGTGGCCGCCGCCGCGTGCACCGGGGGAACCGCGACAGATTTCAACGGTGACGGCGTCACGGACACAGTCGTCGCCGATCCGAACGCGACTGTGGCGGACGCGGTGCGGGCGGGCCTGGTACGTGTGGTGCTCGGTGACGGCAAGGGCGTCTTCGAGATCTCGCAGGCGACCACTGGCATGAACGCGGTTCCTGAGCGCGGCGACCAGTTCGGCGCCGCACGCGCGGCCTATGACGCCAACGGCGACGGCTGCACCGATCTCGTGGTCGGCGCGCCGTACGAGGACGTGACGAAGGACGGCACCGACCTGCGCGACGCCGGTGCGGTCTACGTCATTCACGGCACCCCCGCCGGCATCGGCGCCGGGTCGTCGGTCGAGAGTTATACGCAGACCCAGTTCGACCCGGGCACGGTGACGGAGGAGTACGACCGCTTCGGCTTCGCCTTGCAGTCAGGCACCACCTCGGCCGGCGCTCCCTACCTGGTCATCGGGGCTCCTGGGGAGAACATCACCAGCGGTGGCAAGGAGTTCGCGGACGCCGGCTGCATCCACTACATGCAGGGCACGAACAAGTCGACCGCCAATGAGGACGACCCGGGCGTCCCCGGAATCGTCGAGGCCCATGACCGCTTCGGCTACTCGCTGACGGGCACGAACCGGTACTTCGCGGTGGGGTCCCCGGGCGAGACCATCGGCACCGGCACCCCGTTCGCCGGAGCGGTGACGGTCTTCAACCACACCCTCACGGGCGGTGCCCCCACGCCCCTGGTCGGTCTCGACCAGGGAGCGTCGGGCGAGGGGTTGGACGGAACGGCCGAGTCGAACGACCAGTTCGGCACGTCGATCGACATGACGAACTTCCGCCCCGCCGACCAGACATACAACTCGGAGGCGCTCCTGGCGATCGGCACTCCGGGTGAGGCCGTCGGCTCGGTGACCAACTCGGGTGCCGTGACCGTACTCCGGATCAAGCCGTCCGGCGCCTACACGCAACTCGCCTCGGTCGACGCCGCCACGGACGGGGTCGAAGGCTTCCCCACCGAGGGAGACTTCTTCGGCCAGCGCGTGGCCCTCGTCAACACGGACACCTCTGCGGTGAGCAGCGACGCCACCATCCGGCTGGCCGTGGGCGTCCCCGGCCGTGACGTCAAGGATGTCAAGGACGCCGGTGCCGTGCACATCCTGCGGCCCTTGGACAGCTCGATCGGCGCGAACGACAAGATCATCACGCGGGCCGCGAGTGGCAGCGTCCTGCCCGGCACGGCAACGGCGCGCGACTACACCGGCACCAGTCTGACCTCGGGCGGCGTCAACCTCTACGTGGGTGTGCCCTACAGCAAGGCGGCGGAGACTCCCAAGGGAGTGCTCTACGTCATTCCGTGGGCGAACCTCACCGGTTCCACCACCACGGGGACCACGACCCTCAAGCCGGGCACGGGCGGGATCCCTGACGCGGGAACCTCCTTCGGCGTGGTCGGGTGACCGGCGACATGGCCAGAGAGAAGCAGACCACCATGAACCGTCTCGCGACCGGCGCACGTCCGGGACGCCGGGCCGCCATGATCGCCGTCACGCTGACCGCGCTCCTCGCCTCCGGGCTCGGGCTCGGACCCGTCGGCCTCGGAGGCGACCCCCGGCCGGCCGCCGCCGCGGACAGGGAACCACCCGCGGCCAGAGGCGCGTCCGAGGCCCGGGTCGCGGCTGCCGAGTCCGGCGAGAAGGTGGAGGTGTCGGCCCTTCGGGACGAACGCAGCACCACCTTCGCCAATCCGGACGGCACCTTCACCACCACCGAGCACGTCCAGCCCATCCGCACCCGCAAGGCCGGGAAGTGGACGGACATCGACACCGATCTCGTCGAACAGGCCGACGGCAGCTACGCGCCGAAGGCCGCACTGTCGGCCATGTCGTTCTCCGGTGGCGGTGACACGACGTTCGCCGAGATCGACAAGGACGGACGGTCGCTCTCCCTCGGCTGGCCGCACAAGCTGCCCCGGCCGAAGGTCACCGGCCCCACCGCCACGTACCCCGACGTGTTCGAAGGCGTCGACCTCAAGGTCACCGCCGACGCCGAGGGCTTCTCCCACGTCCTGGTCGTCAAGAACGCGAAGGCCGCGGACCATCCCGGCCTGGCCGAGCTGGAACTCGCTCTGGACACGGAGTCCGTCACGCTTGAGGAGACGGACGGCGGCGGGCTGGAAGCCGTCGCCGATGGCGGTGGCGGCAGGGTCTTCGAGGCGCCACAACCGATGATGTGGGACTCCAGCCACACCGTCGGATCCGCGCGGAAGGACACCCCATCCGCGTCGACCGCGGACGGGGCCGGGACGGACAGTGCGGTCACCCCGCCGGAGGGCGCTCAGGTCTCCGATGTCACGGTGGCCGCCGACGCGGACTCCGTGACACTGCGGCCCGATGCCGAGCTGCTCAAGGGCGACGACACGGTCTACCCCGTCTACATCGACCCGGTGTACAAGACGGCCAACCGGACCGGTTGGACCATGGTCTCCTCGTACTACTCCTCCTCGGAGTTCTGGAAGTTCGACGACGACGAGGGTGTCGGCCGCTGCCCGGCAGACGTCTCCTACCGCTGCACCAGCGGCAGCGACGTCAAGCGGCAGTTCTTCGCGCTCCCCACGGGGACGTTCGAGGACAAGGACATCGTCTCCGCGGAGTTCGCGGTGACGATGGTGCACACCTACAGCGAGGCCGGTAAGGATGTCCAGCTCGGGCGCGTCAGCTCGGGTGGCGCGAGCGCGATCAGCTCCAAGACCAACTGGGGCAACCAGCCTTCGCTGAAGGACGCCATCACCACGAAGTCGCCGACGAACCCGGCCGGTTCGTGCACGTCGACAAACCAGAACGTCCGATTCGACGTGAGCGGCACGGTCCAGAAGGCAGCGAGCAGCGGCTGGGACACCACGACCTTCCGCCTCAAGGCGGAGGACGAGGGAAGCTACGCGTACTGGAAGCGCTTCTGTGGCAACGCCCAACTGGAGGTCACATACAACCGTCCGCCGCTGCAGCCGGCCATGGACGACCTGAAGATGACTCCGGGCGGTTCGTGTGAGTACGGCAGCGCCGAGGAGCACTACGTCTCCGACGCGCCGAAGCTGAAGGCGTTCCTCAAGGACTACGACCACGGCGACACCGGCAGCAACTCCGAGACGCTGCGCGCCGAGTTCCATGTGTTCTGGACGGTCGGCGGGAAGACGTACGACCGTTACTCGACCACGGCGAAACAGAGCACGGTCGACGCCTCGAAGAGCGGCCAGACGGGTGGCGCGTCGTTCTCGTACACGGTCGGCACGAATCTGGCCTCCGACGAGGACGACGCGAGTTACAGCATCCCGCAGAACGTGACCGTCGGCTGGGCGGTGCGCGGCTCGGACGGCGAGTCGTGGGGCCCGTGGAGCCTGGCGGGCAACGGCACCCGCTGTGAGTTCATCTACGATGCCACGGCTCCCAAGGCCCCCGCGATCAAGTCGTTCCAGTATCCGGACGACGACGCCTGGCACGCGGGTGTCGGGGACTACGGCCTCTTCATCATCGACTCGCCGTCGCCGGACGTGGCCCAGTACAAGTACCGGTTCACCGGCGGAAGCTGGGTGACCGTCGACTCCAGCGGCCCGGGCGGCCCCGCCATGGTGCGCTGGATGCCGCCGGACGAGGGGCCTCTGTCCCTGGAGGCCAAGGCGATCGACGGTGCCGGCAACGCGCAGAAGACACCCACCGCGCACGTCTTCCTCGTCAGCGACGGGCGCGCTCCCGCCGCGGGATGGACGCTCGGCGACGCCAAGGGGTCGACGGCGGCGGCGGGCATGAGCGGCGCGCCCGCGGCGACCGCCGGCTCCGGCGTGACCTTCGGCTCGGAGGGCCCGCTGGGGCCCACGGACACCGCCGCGTCGCTCGATGGTTCGGAGAAGGCCTACCTCGACGCGGGCAAGCCCGCGGTCGACACGAGCGGGACGTTCTCGGTGAGTGCCTGGGTGAACCTGCCCGAGCGGCCGAAGGACGACGTGAGCGTCGTCAGCCAGGACGGGACGGCGGCACCGGGATTCGATCTCGGATACGACGTGGACACCCGGTCGTGGACGTTCCGCACGCCGATGAACGACATGGAGAACATGGGGTCGTGGAAGGTGTCGGGGGCCACGGCCATACCCGGCAGCTGGACCCATCTCATCGGCGTCTACGACGATGAACTCGGCACCATGAGCCTGTTCGTCAATGGTGATCTGATCGAGCGGGACGTGCAGAAGCGCCGGACGAAGTGGAACGCGACCGGCGGCCTGCAGATCGGACGCAAGCTCTCCCTGGACGGCTACACCGCCCACTTCAAGGGCAGCGTCGCCGACGTCAAGGTCTACGACCGAGTGGTGCCGGAGGCCGAGGGTGAGGCACTGGGCGGTATTTCCGCGCGGCAGCTCGCGTACTGGCAGGTGGACGCGGAGACCAGCGGCGTGTCTCCCGAAGAAGCCGGAGGCACCGGCCTGAAGCTGGGCGGCGGCGCCACGGTCTATGTGCCGGACGAGTCCTGCGATCCGCAGGCGGACCCGGAGTGCGTGCCGCCCGCAGAACCGGTCTGGGGCGACGGCCACTTGAGACTGAACGGCACAGGCGCCCATGCGACCCGCGCGGCCGGGCTGCTGGCCAAGGAGGACAGCTTCACGCTGACAGCGCGCGCTCGGCTGGCGACCGCCGGGTCGACGAAGGATCAGACGGTCCTGTCACTGGCGGGAACCAAGGGGAGTGCGCTGACGGTGCGGTATCTGGCGTCGGCGAATCGCTGGCAGCTCGTCGTCACGGACAAGGACGCCACCGGTGCGAGGGCGTCGGTCGTCAACGCGCAGGGCGCGGTGCCGAGCAGTGAGGGGGACGGCGATCACCTGGCGCTGGTCTACTCGGCGGTCTTCGGGGACGCGCTGCTCTACGTCAACGGCACGCTCGCCGGGCAGGTGCCCTGGGACAACACGTGGGACTTCACGACCGCTTCCTTTCAGGTCGGCAGGGTCCTGACGGGTTCCACGGCATCCGGCTTCTTCGATGGCGTCGTCGACGAACTGCGGATGTTCCGGGGGGCGCTGGACGCGAGTGCCGTACCCACGGTGGCCGTTCTGCCGGCCGGTTCGAGCATCGAAGAGACCGTCACGTGACGGTCTGACGCGGGTGGGTGCTCCGTGGCGCGGGTCGTGAGGACCGGCGGCGGAGCGCCCACCCCGTACCTCCCGTACTTCCTTTCTGCTGTCGACAAATCTCTGACTCTTCCTACGGAGCTGCCATGCGCTCGCCCTTCCGGTCACGGTGGCGAATACCGGCTGCCAGGAGCACGGCGCTGGGGCTCGGTATCGCCCTGGCCGTCGGCCTGCTGCCGCAATACGTCCCCGATGCCACTGCCAAGGACGGCGGACTCTCCCGCCCCGCCACCCAGACGAACCTCGATGACCCCGTTGACGGCAGGAACGTCAAGGCCAGGACGTACGGCAAGACGGACGCGGCCCGCCGTGCCGCGGTGAAGTCCGCCGACACCCCCCGGTGGCCGAAGGCGGCCGCGGACAACGTGGAGCTGACCAAGGACAGGAGACCTACTCGGGCCGAGGGGCTGCCGGTCAAGGTGGCCCATGCCGGCAAGGCCGGACCGGCTTCCGTGCGGGTGGCGGTGCTGGGGCGCGAGAAGTCCGAGGCCGCCGGGGTCGAGGCCCCGCTGATGACGGTCGCCCGGACCGACGGAGTCAAGCGTTCCACGCCGGTCGAGGTCGGCCTGGACTACGCGGACTTCGCCGGCGCCTACGGCGGAAGCTACGGCTCCCGACTGCGGCTGGTCGAGTACCCCTCCTGCGTACTGACGACTCCGCGGAAGAAGTCCTGCTCCACGCCCAAGCCGCTCAAGAGCGGAAACGACACGGCGAAGCAGACGCTGACCGCGACGGTCTCCGCGGCGGCGGACACCGGCCCCGCGGCCGGGCAGGGCCGCAAGAAGCGCGCGGCCGGCGCACCCGCCGGAGTCACCGTGTTCGCCGCGACGGCCGGCGCCTCCGGCGATCAGGGAGACTTCGGCGCCACGCCTTTGCAGGCGTCCTCGCAGTGGAGCGTCTCGAACTCCTCGGGTGCCTTCAACTGGTCGTATCCGATCACGGCCCCGCCCGTGCCGGGTGCGCTCTCCCCCTCGGTCTCCCTCGGCTACACCTCACAGTCCGTCGACGGCCAGACAGCGGCCACCAACAACCAGGGCTCATGGGTCGGCCAGGGCTTCTCCTATGAGCCGGGCTACATCGAGCGCCGCTACAAGCCGTGCGCCGACGACGGCCAGAGCGACACCTTCGGCGACCAGTGCTGGGGCGGCGACAACGCCACGATCTCCCTGGCGGGCGGCTCGTCAGGGGAGCTGATCAAGGACGACAAGACCGGCGAGTGGCGGGTCAGTTCCGACGACTTCAGCAAGGTCGAAAAGCTCTCCGGCGCCACGAACGGCGACAACAGCGGTGAGCACTGGAAGGTCACCGACGACGACGGCACCCAGTACTTCTTCGGTCTGAACCGGATGACGGGTTACGGCTCCGGCGACGAGTCGACCAACTCCACCTGGACCGTCCCGGTCTACGGTGACGACTCCGGGGAGCCCTGCTACGACGCGACCTTCGCGAACGCCCACTGCGCGCAGGCCTGGCGCTGGAACCTCGACCACGTCATCGACCCGCACGGCAACTCCATGTCGTACTACTACTCGAAGGAGACGAACTACTACACGCAGGGCCTGAAGACCGGTGAGAACGGCAAGGCCTACACGCGCGGCGGATACCTCAAGCGCGTCGACTACGGCCAGCGCGCCGACAAGGTGTACGCCACCAAGCCCTCCGCACGCATCGTCTTCACCACCGGCGAGCGGTGCATCGGCGACCTGACGGACTGCTCCACCGGAGCGCTGACCGACTCCACCGCGGCCGACTGGCCGGACGTGCCGTGGGACAGCAACTGCAAGGTCAACACCAAGTGCACCGGTCAGAACTCGCCGACGTTCTGGACCCGCAAGCAGCTCAAATCGATCACAACCCAGATCCGCACGGGTGCCGACACGTTCTCGGACGTCGACTCCTGGACACTGGCGCACGACTTCACCGACAACGGTGACGGTTCCAAGTCGCTGTGGCTGAAGTCCATCGACCACACCGGCCGGGTGGGCACCGACGAGTCCGTCCCCTCGGTGAAGCTTTACGGCAAGCAGCTCGCCAATCGCGTCGACGTCGCCGGTGACAACATCCAGCCCTTCATCCGCTTCCGTATGTCGGCGGTGCAGAGCGAATCCGGCGGCGTGCTCTCGGTCAACTACGCCGACACCCAGTGCACTTCGGCGGACCATCCCTCCCCCGGCAAGTCCACCGTCCGCTGCTACCCGGTCAAGTGGAACCCGCCGGGCATCAAGGACCCCGTCACCGAGTGGTTCCACAAGTACGCCGTCTCGTCGGTGGTGGAGAAGGACCTGGTCGGCAACGGCGCGGACCAGATCACCTCCTACAGCTACCTCGGTGACGCGGGCTGGCGGAAGGCCAAGGCCGACGGCCTGACCAAGTCCGAGTATCTGACCTGGAGCGACTGGCGGGGCTACGGCAAGGTCCGGGTGACGACCTCCGACGGCACCGAGAGCGCCTCCAACACCAAGACCGAACACGTCTTCCTCCGAGGGCTGGACGGGGACAGTGACCCCGACGGAGGCACCAGGTCGTCCTCGGTGAAGGACTCCACCGGGACCGACCACACCGACTCCGACTGGAAGTCCGGCTTCGAGCTGGAGACGACCACGTACAACGGTGACAAGGTCGTCTCGAAGTCGATCAACACGCCCTGGACCAAGGTCACCGCTACCCGCGTCAAGGACTGGGGCACCCGTGAGGCCCGGTTCGTCCGGCCCCAACGCACGGACACCTACGAGGCCCTCGCGGTCGGCGGATGGCGCCAGTCGGCCTCGGTGACCAGCTACGACGACGAGACCGGACGCGTCACCCGCTCCAATGACCTGGGTGAACTCGGCGTCTCCGACAACCAGTGCACGCGCACCGAGTACGCCGACAACGTCACCAAACACATGTACGCCTACGTCTCCCGGGTGGAGACGGTGAGCGTCGACTGCGCCACCACCCCGGACCGCTCCAAGCACGTACTCGCCGACGACCAGACCCTGTACGACGACGCCACGACCCACGGCGCCGCACCCAGCCTGGGCAACGCGACCACGGTCAAGCGGCTCGCGTCGCACAACGGCACCGTCGGCACGTACCAGACGGTTTCCACGAGCAAGTACGACCAGTTCGGGCGCCCGGTGCGGGTCACCGACGCGGCCGGCACGGCGAAGACCATCGAGTACACCGACACGAACGGCCTCGCCTCGGCCAAGACCGAGACGAACGCGCTGGGTTGGACCAACAAGACGGAGTACGCCCCGCAATGGGGCGCCCCGCTCGCGCAGATCGACGTGAACGGCAAGCGCACCGAACTCGCCTACGACGGCCTGGGCCGGCTGACCTCGGTATGGCTCCCCGACCGCCCCAAGGCGGACGCCTTCTCCCCGTCGATCAAGTATTCGTACGGCATCCGGACCGCCGGCCCCAACTATGTCCGCACCCAGCGGGTGGAGAACAGCGGCACCACCTACGGCAGCGAGTACACGCTGTACGACGGGCTGCTGCGCCCGCGCCAGGTGCAGACGGACGGCCAGGACGGCGGCCGTCTCATCGCGGACACGTACTACGACGGCTCCGGCCGCACGGTGAAGACGAACGAGACGTACTGGACGACCGGCGCACCCGGGGCCACGCTCTTCGAGCCGCGCAACGCCGACATCGACGCGCAGACGGTGACGGAGTTCGACGGCGCGGGGCGCCCCACCACGGCGATCTTCAAGGTCGCGGGCACCGAGAAGAACCGCACCACATACACGTACGGCGGAGACCGCGTCCACATGGACCCGCCGACCGGCCGGACCGCGACCACGACGATCACGGACACCGATGACCGTACGGTCGAGTTGCGCCAGTACAAGGGGGACAAGCCGCTGCCCACGGGCACGTCGGCGGATTACCTCTCCACCACCTACGGCTACACGCCCGACGGGAAACTGTCCAAGATCAAGGACAACGACGGCAACACCTGGACGTACGGATTCGACCAGCGCCGCCGCAAGATCGAGGCCGTCGACCCGGACAGCGGCAGATCGACGTTCGGCTACGACGAGCTCGACCGCCAGACCTCGGTGACCGACTCCCGCGAGAACACCACGACGACCGTCTACGACGTGCTTGGCCGCACGAAGTCGACCTGGCAGGGCGCGGCGGAAACGGGCACGAAGCTGTCCGCCTCCACCTACGACACGGTCGCCAAGGGCGCCCTGTACGGCACCTACACGTACAAGGGTGGCGCGGTCCACTCCTCGGTGACCTATCCGCTCCTCGACGAGAGGAACGACTACAAGCCCACCTCGACGAAGTACTACCTCTCCAAGACGGCCGAGCCCGAACTGGGCGGCACCTACGAGTTCCAGACGCAGTACAACAACGACGGCACCGTGCAGGGCCAGAACTTCCCCGCCGCGGGAGGTTTGTCGGCCGAAGCCGTCTCGTACCAGTACGACTCGCTGCAGCGGCCCGCCGCGCTCAACTCCTCGCTCGGCGGCGGCACGTACGTCCCCCAGGCTAAGTACTCGCCCACGAACCAGCTGGAACAACTGCAGCTGTCGACCGGCGGGGCCTCGGACAAGAAGACCTGGCTGAACTACTACTACGAGCAGGGCACCAAGCGGGTCAACAGGGCTCTCTTCAGGGTCGAGGACGCCACTTCGGAGCCGTACGACGCGAGATACACCTACGACGACGGCGGCAACGTCCTCTCCATCGTCGACGACCCGGCGGGCGGGACCCGCGACGCTCAGTGCTTCCGCCACGACAGCCTGCGCCGGACGACCGACGACTGGACGTCCTCCCAGGCGTCGGACGGCGCGGTCGGCACGGGCAAGGCGGACGCGGCCTGCGCGTCGGCCCCCTCCACGAGCACGGTCGGGGGAACCGCGCCGTACTGGCACAGCTACGACTACGACGCCACTGGGAACCGCACCGCGCTGACCGACCACGGTGTCGACGGCTCGGCGACCTCGACGCAGAAGTACAAGTACGGGGAGAACGGCGAGGGACCGCACCAGCTGACGTCGGTCACCACGGACACGGCGGCGACCGGCACCAAGCCGGCGGTCACCTCCGTGGACACCTACACGTACGACGCCGCGGGCAACACCGAGACGCGCGTCCTGAACGGTGACACCCAGAGCCTGACCTGGGACAAGCAGAACGAACTGACCAAGGTCACCAACGCCGACGGCAGCGCGTCGTCCTACGTCCACGACGCATCGGGCGCCCGCCTGCTGCGCAAGTCGCCGACCGAGACGACGTTCTACCTGCCCGGCATGGAGCTGCACCTCGACGCTTCCTCCAAGACGGTCAAGGCCACCCGCTACTACACCTTCGGCGGCCAGACCGTGGCGGTACGCGACTCCGGTGGCGTCACCTTCCTGGCCGGGGACCATCACGGCACGGCCCAGCTCGCCGTCGACGCGACCACTGGTGCGACGCAGCGCCGCCGCCTCGACCCCTTCGGCGCCGGCCGCGACGTCGACTCGGCTGACCCCTCCAAGTGGGTGGACGACAAGGGATTCGTCGGCGGCACGAACGACGACACCTCGGGCCTGGTCACGCTGGGCGCACGTGAGTACGACGCTTCGACCGGCCGCTTCGTCTCGGCCGACCCCATCATCGACTTCACCGAACCCCAACAGATCAACGGCTACGCCTACAGCTACAACAACCCGGTCACCTTCTCGGACCCCGACGGTCTGAAGCCGATCGACTGCATCTACAACGGCATCCAGTGCAGCATGAAGAGCAACGGTGGCTGGAAGGTCAAGGCCACCAAGACCTACTACAAGTACTACGGCGTCAAGGCCCCCGACGAGTCACCGGCGGTCTACAAGGCCCGGCAGCAGCGGGCAAAGGCTGACGCCGCGAAACAGCGCGCGATCGCCATCGCCAAGGAGCTCGGTCAGATCCTGGCGGACGAACTCGGGATCACCGACGCGCTGGACTGCTTCACGACGGGCGCGCTCGGCTCGTGCGGAGCCACGGCGGCCAACATCGTCACCTCGCTCATCGGCGGCGGCCCCGTCGGCAAGTTGGTCGCCAAGTACTGGAACCGCCTCGACAAGGCTTACGCCCTGGGCAAACGGCTCGTCAGCCTGAGCAAACAGCTGTGGGGGACGTTCAAGAGCTGGCGCAAGAGCGACAAGGCGGCGGATGCGGCCGAGGCTTGTGTGAGCAACAGCTTCACACCCAAGACCAAAGTGCTGATGGCCAACGGGAAGGCCAAGGCCATCGCGGACGTCGACATCGGCGACAAGGTCCTGGCGACGGACCCGAAGACCGGTGAGACCAAGGTCAGGACGGTCACGGCAGAGATCAAGGGCAAGGGCGTCAAGCACCTCGTCCGGGTCACGATCGACGTGGACGGCAGGAAGGGCTCGAAGACCGCCTCGGTGACGGCCACGGACGGGCATCCGTTCTGGGTCCCGGAGTTGGGGGAGTGGGCCGACGCCGGGGACCTCAAGGCGGGGGAGGCACTGCGTACCGGTGCGGGGACGCTGGTCGAGATCGCTGCGGTCAGGAAGTGGACGGCCTCTAGCGCCACGGTGCACAACCTCACTGTTGGTGAGTTGCATACGTACTATGTGCTGGCAGGGGCCGCGCCGGTCCTGGTTCATAACTGCGGTAACGCAGCGACTCATGACGTCGGGAACGTTGTCGATAATCTCGACGACAATGTCTACTTCCATTACACGAGTGAGGGAGGGCATGGTGGGATTTTGGCCGATGACGGTAGTCTCAGGATTGGTGCCAACTCCGCCGGAAAGGTCCATGTGACCCAGGAAATTGGAAGCCCGGCAGAGATCGAGCAGAACATCTTCATCGGTAGCCCAATGTATGCCGGAAAGGCCGACTATATGTTCGCCTTCCGGATGTCCGAAGGTGTTGAGCTTGGTCGGGGATCTCAGTCAAATGAGCTGATTACGAGAGGCTCGTTGAAGATCCCGGCGAGGAACGTCCTCTTCCATGGAAGGAACCCCTTCTGATGTCAGAACTGGTCGAGTTCGACAACTTTGCCCAGGTGGAGATGCTGCTCCGTGCCGGCATGGAGCTTAAGTTCGAGCTCTCCGACGATGCGGACGTGCTCAATGGGAGTCCGGTCTACGCGTCGGCGCTTAATCACCTTCGCGAAGGTCTGATCTCTGGATTTGGTTCGAGCTCAACGCCAGGGAGAGCGCAGAAGCAGGCTGACTGGTATCAACTCTCGCAGCATCAGCATCGCTGGCGCCTCATTGCGAGAAGGGCCGCTCTGCATCCGCGGTGGCGTAACCTGACCGCAGTCGAAATGCGCCACTGGGTTGAAACGCTCGCAGCGCCACTCGCAGTGGATGATGGGGCGCTGGAGGCCATCAAGACGGTAGTCGAAGAGATACTTGATGGCCACTGACGGAAACCCTCTCCGATAATCCAGTCAAGGCCCCATCGGGTTTTTCCGGTGGGGCTTCTGGAGCGTCTGACGGCAACGTCAGCCGACGACGGCTGCAGTGGGCGGGACGCCGGGACCGTCGTCGCCCTTGCCGAAGGAGTCGATGCTCTGGCGTTGCAGGCGGAGACGAACGTAGACGTCGGCGGTGATGTCGATGTGGGCGTGGCCGAAGAGTTTCTTGATGACGACGAGGTCGACGCCTTGTTCCAGGGGCGGAGTGGCTGTCGAGCGGCGTGGAGGAGTCGGCAGCAGCAGCGCGCATCGCCTACGCCGATGGCGAGACGTCGCCAGTTCAACGCCGGCCCTCTCCGACGAGTGCACCGAACTCCGGTTCGTGCCGCCAGCCTCCGGCACTTCCTGGAACAGTGCGAGAAGCCTTACCTGGGCTGAACCGTCTCCGGCCCTAGCGACGGAAGGAAAACTTCGCACAACCACGGACACTCAGGCCCGTCACCGGGCCAGCAATAGTGGCACGTAGCACGCCTCTTATGTGCTGGCGGGCGAGAGAACGGCGATAGTGAGGGACCGCCAACCGTCGTTCCGTCTCGCCGCCCCAGGATTCTGCAAACGGCGTGTCCTCGCTGTCCGGCCTGCGCTAGACGGCAGGGTGGGGGTCGTCTCGCAACTTACACAAGGAAAGATCAAAGGTATTGGTAGCTAATAGTCCTGTGGTTGCATTCCTGATGAAAATCGAGCAAGGGTGTCTGATCTTGCGGGATGCGGGAAGTGAGGATGATGTCAGCGACTGGGACCCGGCGTCGAGCAGCTGGTATCGAGAGGGTAGTTCACTCATCTTTGGCGTTCAGGCTGGTGTCGACGGTCCTGTCGATTGTGAGGTGTGGAAGTCGGCTCCGCCCGTCACGCTTCCTGAGAACCTATTTGAGGTCTCGCTCCCGTGTCCGTCCGGGTGGCTCGTATTGCACGATCCGAACGAAAACATCCGCATGCAATTCGTGGGATCCTGGGGTTCTGTGTTCTGTTCCGTAATGGTGGACGAGCCGCAATTTCCGTCAAAGGTTCAGATATTTCTGAGGGGTGAAGGCAAGTAGCGCTGGGCCGGTCACATTTGCCGCCAAGCCCGCCAGGTAGTCGTGCTGGCGAATGCCGCTCGCGCCAAGTCCGGGGAGAGTGAGGAGCGGGCCGCCGACTCCTAGCTCTCAAAAGGCGGCGTCTCAGGGTGCGGGCCGCTGGCCCGTCGGCGGCGCCGCGTTCTCCGTGCGGCTCAGATGGACCAGGTGGGCCACCGTCGGCGCCGTCCGCTTCGTGCGGATGCGGCGGAGGTACGTACTGACCGTGTGCACGCTGATGCCGAGCCGCCTGGCCACCTGCTTGTGGGAGAGGCCCTCCGCGATGTGCGCCAGTACCTGGCGCTCTCTGTGAGATAACGCCGGTGCGCTCTGGGGGCGACTGGTTGCTGGCATCTTCCCTCCGGGAGGGACTGGCGGCGACTTCTACGAGCTTCTACGAGCTTCTGCAAGTTTCTACGAGGTGTGATCGCGCCTTGATCTAACCACGGTCGTGCGGAAACAGAAAGGAATCCCGGCGGGCTGGTCCGTACCGGGAGCCGCCGAGACGTGGCGTGTTGTCAAGTCACCAACTTGGGTGACTTTAGGCGCGCTTCGGAGCGGGTGAGTGTGAAGCCGTCCCGGCCGAGCGCGGCCCGGATGATCGTGGGAGTGGCGACACAGAGGCGGACCAGGGGGAACGTTGAGGCACTTTCGCCTGCTCGTCGTGGGTAACGGCGTCTCGGCGTACGGCAGTTACCTGAACATGGTCGCCCTGAACGTCTTCATCTACGAGGTGACCGACAGCGCCCTGGCCGCCGGGCTCTTCATGGCCGTACGTCTGATGACCAGCGTCGTATCCGGCTTTGTGAGCGGACGGCTGGTCTCGGCGTACGACCGCAAGAGGTTGATGGTCGGCGCCGATCTCACGCAGTGCGTCGCCATGGTAGCGCTGCTGATCGCTCCCGCGGGCGGACGTGCGGGGCTTCTGTACGTACTCGCCGTCGTCACCGGGTTCTGTTCCACCCTCTCGGGCGTCGCCCTGCGCAGCAGCATCCCCGAGATCGTCGGCGCTGAGCTGCGGGTCCGCGCCAACTCCCTGCTGGCAACGGGGCGTTCGCTCGCCATGATCGCCGGGTTCGCCTCGGCGGGCGTCGTCGTCGCGCAGCTCGGATACGTCGCCGCCATCTCCCTCGACGCCGCCTCCTTCGCCGTGTCGGCGAGCGTGCTGATGTCCCTTCCCATTCGCACCAAGGCCAAGGCCTCGAAGAGTGCAGAGAGAGGGGAGCGTGGGGGGAGTGCGGAGGCATGCGCTTCTCGTGGGGGGAAGAGTGAGCGGCTCGGCGCCCTCGTTCTGCTGCGCGCCGCGCCCGTCCTCGCCGTGATGATCGCCGTCCGGGCCGCCGACGGGCTCGGGTCCTCCTCGCACAACGTCGCCCTGCCCGTCTATTCGAGTGCCCTCGATCCGTCCCATCCGGCCACGTTCGTCAGCCAGTTCTGGGCCACCTGGGCCATCGGCAACATCGTCATGCAGCAGCTGTGCGGGCGCTTGGCCGGGCGCGGTGGGCGGCAGGGGCCGGGGG
>NZ_WMBF01000012.1:0-37218 GCF_019400875.1 Streptomyces anatolicus
CCCCCCACACCACCCAGAACATCCCGGGCCCCGTCGTCCCCCACATGTCGGCCTCGTACGCGCGGAAGTTCATCAGGCCGCCGGGGATGAGGACCACCGCCACGATCGAGGCCGGCACGATCGCGGTGGCCGGGTGGATCCGCTTGCCCTTCTTGAACCACACCCAGCGCGGCCACACTTCGCCCCACCGGCTGACCAGGCCGTGGGACAGCAGACTTCCCAGCGTGGAGGCGACCGCCAGCGCCAGTCCCATTTCCATCATGCCGGGCGTGTCCTGCATCTCCTTCAGGAATTCGTCCGTGATCCCGAGCGGCCAGCCGAAGTACCAGGCAAGGCGGGTGATGTCGTACGGGAGCGTCGAGATCACCGCCACGTACACCGCCCAGCGCCCCCACCGCAGCGCCGCCGCCGGTTCGGTCCACGCCGCCGCCGCCCGCTCGCCACGGCCGCACCGCACGCACTGCCTACCGCTGCGCCGCTGGTACGCCAGCGTCGCGGCGGCCCACAGCAGCCCGCCGATGAAGATGATGATCAGGTTGCCGCGGTGCCAGTACAGAACGTCGCCCAGGTCCTGCTCACCGGGCACGCCCGTGAAGACGAACACCAGCAGGACGGGCGAGAACGCGAGCAGGCCCAGCAGCGAGTAGTCGGGGATCAGGAAGGTCAGCACGCACGCCGTGACCCATCCGATCGTCAGCAGCGTCTTGCGGGACCGGCCGGCCCCCCAGTTCCGCAGCATCAGCACGCCGGCGACCACGCCGACGGCGCAGAACGCCGCGATCACCGGCGCGACCACCTCGGCCCGGCTGGGCTCCAGAATCGACACCGAGGAACGGTCGTCGATCGTACGCTCGAAGGGGTAGCCTTCGCCGCCGAGGGCCCAGTAGAGCGCGGCCACCCCGTAGAGCAGCGACCACAGCACCGCCAGGTACGTGGACCACTCCGGCCATCTGGCCCACCATTGACTGCGCGTCACGACGTGCGGGTGGATCTCCCGGATTCGCTCTTTGCCGGCCGAGTTCGCCATGGCGGTCTTCCTCTTCCTCACCGCACGCACGCGGCTTCTGTCGACGTCTGTCCAAGACTTCCGCCTATGGGCACCTCGCCACATCTGCCGATCGGGAGATTCGCCGGGCGGGCGGCGCGGATCACACGGCAGCGCATCACCACAGCAACGGAGCACAACGGCAGCGGCTCCCGGCTCGCCGCAGCGGACCGGGAGCCGCTGCCCCTGACTCAGCCCTCCAGCTCGCGGAGCTTCTCGCGCAGCGCCCTGGCGATCTCGGCCACGGGCCCGGGCTGCAGCAACTGCCGGTGCTCGCACTGGATCCGGGCCACCTCGACCCGGCCGGCGATGTACGGCGCGACCTGCTCGACCGTTTCGGCCACCCGGTCACCGGGCTCTTCCGACTCGGTGGCCGCGATCAGCAGCAGATCGCCGTCGAACACGGGGGGCACGTAACCAACGGTGAGAGACCAGTTGTTGTTGGTCACTTCACCGATCCGCAGGATCTGCGGCTCGTCGAACGTGGCGAGCGCGCTGCCCTCCTCCCGCAGCACCTTCATGACCTCGTCGTGGTCCAGCGGACCGTCGCCGAACATGCCCGGGTCCCGGCCGACGAAGTCGAGCAGCGCGGCAAGGACCTTCTGGTCGTCGGCGGCCACGAACCCGCCGCCGACCATCTCCTCGGTCATGGGCGGCTGGTCGAGGTTGACCAGCAGAGCGACCTTCTCCCCCTGCCGCTGGAGCTGGACAGCGATCTCCTGGGCGAGCAGTGCGCCCATCGACCAGCCCAGGAGGTGGTACGGACCCGAGGGCTGGACCTCGCGGATCCGGTCCAGATAGTCGGCCGCCATCTCCGGCAGTGTGGCCGGCAGCGGCTCCTCCTGCGCGAGCCCTCTGGCCTGGACGGCGTAGAGCGGGTAGTCGCGGTGCAGGTGGCGCATGAGTCCGGTGTACATCCAGCCCACACCACCGACCGGGTGCAGGCAGAACAGCGGGGGCCGCTCTCCCCCGGCCCGCAGCGGCAGCAGCACCTCGAAGCCACTGCCCTGCTCCTGGGCCCCGACACCGAGCAGCTCCCCGATACCGGCCACCGTGGGAGTCTGGAAGATGCTCTGGTTGGACAGCTCGACGCCGAAGACCGACCGGATCCGGCTCGTCAGCTGGATGGAGACGATGCTGTCACCGCCCAGCTCGAAGAAGCTGTCGTCGATGCCGACCTGCGCCACCTTCAGCACCTCGGCGAAGATCTGGCACAGCAGCTCCTCCTTCGGGCTGCGCGGTCCCCGGCCGCCGGTCTTCGCCCCGAACTCGGGCGCCGGCAGCGCTTTGCGGTCGACCTTTCCGTTGGTGTTGAGCGGCAGGGCGTCGAGCACCACGAAGGCCGCGGGCGCCATGTACTCGGGCAGGCTCGCCGTGACCGCCTTCTTGAGGACGGCCGTGTCCAGGGTCCCGGCTCCGGCCGTCGCCACCACATAGGCCACCAGCTGCCTGCTGCCGGGCTCGTCCTCCCGTACGACCACCACGGCCTGTGCGACATCCGGATGCGCGTCCAGCGCGGCCTCGATCTCGCCGAGCTCGATCCGCAGTCCGCGGATCTTCACCTGCTGGTCGGCCCGGCCCACGAATTCGATCTGTCCGGCCCTGTCCCAGCGGACCAGGTCGCCGGTCCGGTACATCCGGCCGCCGGCCGGGTCGTACGGGTCCGCGACGAACCGCTCGGACGTCAGCCCCGGCCGGCCGACGTAGCCGCGGGCCACTCCGGTGCCGACGAGGTAGAGCTCCCCGGCGACTCCGGGCAGCGCGGGCCGCAGCCGGTCGTCGAGCACGTACGCGCGCATGTTGTCGAGGGGCCTGCCGATCGGCACCGTCTGGCCGACACGGTGCGGCGAGCGCATGCCGTACCGGGTGGCGTACGTCGTGGTCTCGGTCGGCCCGTACACATGCGCCACCTCGGTCGTGGGGCAGGCGTCCAGAACCCGCTGGATCGCGGTCGGGGACACCTGCTCGCCACCGGTGAGGACCGTGCTCATGCCGCTGAAGCAGTCGGGGCCTTCTTCTGCCATCAGGTTGAAGAGTGCCGTGGTCAGGAACATGGCCGTCACGCCGTGGTCCGCGACGAGGTTCCTCAGGACCTGGTGGTCCAACTGGCCGGGGGGAGCGATCACCAGCCGGTTGCCGCCCAGCAGTCCGGCCCACAGTTCGTACGACAGGGCGTCGAACGCCTGGGGCGAATGGACCAGCAGCCTTTCGTGACCCGTCAGCCAGTGTTCGTCGCTCGCCATGGCCACCACGTCCCGGTGGGTGACGCCGATTCCCTTGGGCTGCCCGGTGGAGCCGGAGGTGTAGATGATCAGCGCCAGTTCGCCCGCGTACCGCCGGGCGCCCGCAACGGTGGCGTCCGCCAGCTGGATCGCCGGGTCGTCGACCACGACGGTCCTCGCGTCGTGGCGGAACTCCGTCGCCGAGGCGGCCCGGTCGGTCAGGAGCGTATGGCACTTGGTCTCCTCGACGATCAGCTCCAGCCGCGGCGCCGGATACCGGGAGTCCAGCGGCACATAGGCCGCACCCGTCTTCGCCACGGCCAGCAGGGAGACCACCAGGTCGACCGAACGCTCCTGGAGCACGGCCACCGGGGAGCCGGGCCCGACTCCGGTCGCCAGGAGGTGGTTCGCGAGGCGGTTGGCCCGGGCGTCGAGTTCGGCGTAGGTCAGTGTCGTGCCGTCGCCGGCCACCGCGGTGGCCTGCGGCGTCCTGGACACCTGGGCCTCGAACAGGTCGGCGATGGTGCCCTCGGGCACCTCGCGGGACGTGTCGTTGACGTCCGCCAGCAGCAGCTGCCGCTCCTGTGGCGACATCAGCTCGTAGCCGCTGATGGGCCGGTCGGGGTGACGAACCGCTTCCGTGAGCAGCCGCACCAGCCGGTCCGCGACGGCCCGCACCGTGACCTCGTCGAACAGGCCGCTGTTGTACTCGATGACGCCGCCGAGCCCGGTGATGGCACCGTCGGCGCCGCGCTCCTCCTCGAAGTTGAACGAGAGGTCGAACTTGGCGATGTCCGAGCCGAGCGGCTGGGGCGCCAGGGTCAGGTGCGGCAGCTCCAGCGTCGCCTCCTCGTTGTTCTGGTAGCTGATGGCGATCTGGAACAGCGGGTTGCGGTTCACCACCCGCACCGGGTTCAGCTCCTCGACCACCCGCTCGAAGGGGACCTCCTGGTTCGCGTACGCCGCCAGATTCCCGGCCCGGACGCGTCGCACCACCTCCGCCAGGCCCGGGTCTCCCGAGGTGTCGGTCCGCAGCACGAGCGTGTTGACGAAGAAGCCCACGAGCTCGTCGAGTGCCTCGTCGGTACGCCCGGCCACCACCGACCCCAGCGGGATGTCCGTCCCCGCGCCGAGCCTGGTCAGCAGGGCGGAGACCGCCGCCTGCACCACCATGAAGACACTGGCGTCGGTCGTGCGGGCGAAGTTGGCGATGCCCTGGACGTGTTCGGCGGACAGGTGCAGCGGGACTTCCCCGCCGCGGTTGCCCGACTCCGCGGAGCGCGGCCGGTCGTACGGCAGGTTCAGCTCCTCCGGCAGGTCCGCGAGAGTCGTCCGCCAGTAGTCCAGCTGCCGGGAGACGGCGCTGTCCGGGTCCTCCTCGTCGCCCAGGGCCGCACGCTGCCAGAGCGTGTAGTCGGCGTACTGCACCGGCAGCGGGGCGAACTCCGGGGCCCGTCCCGCGATCCGGGCCTCGTAGGCGGCGCCCAGGTCCCGCGCGAGCGGGGCCATCGAGGAGCCGTCACCCGCGATGTGGTGAAGCACCAGCAGCAGTACGTGCTCGCGCCGGGCGAGCTGCCACAGGTGGCCGCGCAGCGGCAGACCGGCCGACAGGTCGAAGTCCTGGGCGGCAGCGGCCGCCAGGGCCTCGTCCAGTCCGTCCGCACCCACCTCGCCCAGGATCAGCGACGGAGCCACTTCCCCGGGTGCGAGGATGTGCTGACGGGGCACTCCGTCGGAGGCCGGGAAGACGGTGCGCAGGCTCTCGTGCCGGGTCACGACGTCCGCCAGCGCGGACCTGAGCGCCCCGGTGTCCAGTTCGCCCAGCAGCCTGACCGACAGCAGGATGTTGTAGTGACCGTTGCCGCCGCCCGTCCGGTCCATGAACCACAGCCGGCGCTGCGCGTAGGACAACGGGATCTCCTCCGGCCGCTCGGTGGGCCGCAGCGCCGGGCGGGCGGTTTCGGCCCCCTCCAGGCGCTCGGCCAGGGCCGCGACGGTCGGCGCCTCGAAGACGGCGCGCACCGGCAGCTCCACACCGAAGGCGGTACGGACCCGGTTGACCAGGCGGGTGGCGAGCAGTGAGTGTCCGCCGAGGTCGAAGAAGCTGTGGTCGATGCCGACCGCGGGCAGACCGAGCACTTCACCGAAGAGCGCGCTGAGCGTCTCCTCCCGGTCGTCGCGCGGGGCCCGGCCGTCGGCCGCACCGGGGAACTCGGGTTCCGGCAGGGCCCGGTGGTCGATCTTTCCGGGTCCTGTCAGCGGGATCTCGGCCAGCTCCACCACCACGGCCGGGACCATGTACTCGGGCAACTCCGCCGCGACATGGTCGCGCACGGCCGGGCCGTCGAAGGCGGACGCCGCGGCCGGCACCACGTAGGCGACGAGCCTGCGGCCGGCGTTCGCGCTGTGGCGGGCCTGTACCACGACCTGCTCGACGTCGTCGCGGGCGGCGATGACGGCCTCGATCTCGCCGAGTTCGACGCGGTAGCCACGGATCTTCACCTGGCCGTCGGTCCGGCCGACGTACTCGAGCTCGCCGTCGGCGGTCCAGCGTACGACGTCGCCCGTGCGGTAGAAGCGCCCACCGGGCGGCCCGAAGGGACTCGCGACGAACCTCTCGGACGTCAGCGCGGCCCGGTCCAGATAGCCGCGGGCGAGCCCGGCGCCCGCGATGTACAGCTCGCCGGGCACCCCGGCCGGGACCGGCCGCAGGTGTGCGTCCAGTACGTACACCTGCCGGTTCCACAGCGGACGGCCGATGGGAGGCTGCACCGCGCCCGACAGCGGGCGGCTCATGGTGGCGCACACCATGGTCTCGGTCGGTCCGTACGCATTGATCATCCGGCGGCCCACGGACCACTGGGCGATCTGGTCCGGCGGGCACGGCTCGCCACCTGTCACCAGGGTCCGCAGCGTAGGCAGGGCGTCGGGTGGCAGCGTCGCCAGCGTGCCCACCGCCAGCTGGAGATGGGTTGCGGCGTTCTGCTGGATCAGTGCCGTCAGCTCGTCACCGACGGGCTGGATGTTGCCCTCCGGCAGGACGAGTGCCGCCCCGCTCAGCAGCGTCATCGAGAAGTCCGCCACCGAGACGTCGAAGTTCGGAGCGATGAGCTGGAGAATCCGCGAGTCAGCGTCGATGGCCAGATTCTCGGCGTGCGCGGCCGCCATGCTCGCGAAGCCGGCGTGCGGGACGAGGACGCCCTTGGGGCGGCCGGTGGTGCCCGACGTGTAGATGGCGTACGCGGCGTGGGCGGGGTCCAGCGGACGTATCCGGTCCGTGTCGCGGGGATCGGTGGCCGCCGCGTCCGCCAGCGCCGCCAGGGTCCGCGCGGAGTCCACCACCAGCGGCTCGGCCGCACCGGCGGGCACGGACGGAACGGTGCTGCCCCCGGTGACCAGCACCAGGGCGGGACGCGCGTCCTCGATGAGGAAGGCGAGGCGTTCAGCCGGGTTTCCCGGGTCCACCGGCACGTAGACCGCGCCCGCCTTGAGGACGCCGAGGGTCATCGCGAGCCATTCCGGGGAACGGGGCACGGCGACGGCCACCCGGTCCTCCGGGCCGACACCGTGCCCGATCAGTACATGTGCCCAGCGGTTGGCGCGCTCGTTGAGTTCGGCGTAGGTCAGTTCCCGGCCGCCCGCGATCACCGCGGTGCGCTGCGGCTGCCGGGCCACGACGGCCTCGAACAGCGCGGGGAACGTCTCGCTCGCGACCTCGTGTTCGGTCCGGTTCCACTCCACCAGCACCCGGTGGCGCTCCTCGGCGGAGAGTGCGTCGATGCCGCCGATCCGCTGCTCGGGGTCGGCCGCGAAGGAGGACAGGATCCGCACCAGCCGGGCTCCGAACTCCCGCGCGTCGGCCTCGGTGAACAGGTCGGGCCGGTAGGTGACGTTCAGGCCCAGCGAGCGTGCGTTGTCCGTCGTGGACAGGCCCAGCGCGAAGTGGGTCGCCTCCTCCAGCTGGGCGTCGACGACGCCGAGGCCCTGGGACGACTCCTGGAGTCCGTCCGCGTCCACCGGGAAGTTCTCAAAAACGGTGGCGGTGTCGAAGAGTTCACCGAAGCCGGCCACCCGCTGGATGTCGGCAAGGCCCAGGTACTTGTGCGGGAGCAGGTCGAGCTGCTGTTCCTGGAGCCGGTTCAGCAGAGTCAGCAGGCTGTCACCCTGCTCGATCCGGACCCGTACGGGCAGCGTGTTGATGAACAGCCCCACCATGGACTCCACGCCGGGCAGTTCGGCCGGCCGGCCGCTCACGGTCTCGCCGAACAGGACGTCGTCCCGGCCGGTGAGCCCGCTCAGCAGCAGCCCCCATGCGCCTTGCACCACGGTGTTCCTGGTCAGCCCGTGCCGGCGGGCCTGGGCGGCGAGGGCGGCGGTGGTCTCCTCCGAGAGCCGCACCTCACAGGCGGCGGACCGCACAGGTGCCCGGTCCGTACCCGTCCGCGCGATCAGCGTCGGCTCGTCCACTCCGTCCAGAACCGACCGCCAGGCTTCCTCGGCCGCCTCGCGGTCCTGTCCGGCGAGCCAGCCGAGATAGTCGCGGTACGGCACCACCGGGGGCATACCGGATGCGTCCCCCCGGCGCCCGTACAGCTCGAAGAGCTCGCCCATCACCAGCGGGGCGGACCAGCCGTCGAGCAGGATGTGGTGGTGGGTGAAGAGCAGGCGGTGCTCGTCCTCGCCCAGCCGGATCAGTGTGAAGCGCAGCAGGGGCGGCCGGGTGACGTCGAACCGCCGGGCGACGTCGTCGGCGGTCAGCCGGTCCAGCGCGGCCTCCCGCTCCTGCGCCCCGAGCCCGCTCAGGTCCACCTCGGTCCAGGGAAGCTGCAGCTCGCGCGGAATGACCTGGAGCGACTGACCCGAGGCGCCGGGGCGGAAGCCCGCACGCAGGATGTCGTGACGGCCGAGCACCGCGCGTACGGCGTCCCTGAGCACTGCCGGGTCGAGTTCGCCCCGCAGGTCGAGGGCCGTCTGCAGGTTGTACACGTCGGTACCGCCCTCGTCGTACAGGGCGTGGAACAGCAGTCCTTCCTGCAGGGGTGCGAGCGGCAGTACGTCCAGGAGTCCGGGGTGTGCGGCCTCCAGCGTCTCGATCTCGTCCTGCGTGACCGTCACCAGAGGAAGGTCCGAGGGGCTCAGAACGGCGTCCGGCACTCCCTCGACGTGGGCGACGAGCGATTCGAGGGCCTTGAACCACGCCTGGGAGAGCTCGCGGATCTCCTCCTCGGGGAACAGCTCCTTCGGCCAGGTCCACGACACGGCGAGCCAGTGGCCGTCCGCATGCGTAACGGTACGGGCGTTGATGTCCAGCAGATGCGGAAGCGCCATAGCCGCTTCGGCGGCGCCCGCCAGGTCCTGTACGACGGGACGTGCTGGGTCGTCCGACTGTGCGGCGGCGCCCAGCCTGCCCAGGTAGTTGAAGCCGATCTGCGGCTCCGGGTACCTGGCCAGCACCCGGGCGGTCTGCGGGTTGAGATGCCGCAGCAGCCCGTAGCCGATGCCGTTGTCGGGGATGGCGCGCAGTTGTTCCTTGATCCGCTTGAGGGCCGCGCCGACGGCGGGACCACCGCCGAACAGCTCGGTGGCGGGCAGCTCCCCGGGGTCGAGACGCACCGGGTACTTGCTGGTGAACCAGCCGACCGTACGGGACAGGTCGACGCCGTCGATGATCTCCTCGCGGCCGTGGCCCTCCAGGTCGATGAGGACGGAGGAGCTGTCACCGCGGCCGTGGCGCCGGCGCCAGTCGCCGACGGCGATGGCGAGCGCGGTGAGCAGCACGTCGTTGATGCCCGCCTTGAAGGCGGCCGGGACGCGGCCGAGCAGAGGCTCCGTCACCGCCGGCGGAAGGCTGACGCTGAGCACCGACGCCGTACCGACCGTGTCGCGGGCCGCGTCCAGCGGGCGGGTGGTGAGCTGCGGGTCCGGGGAGGAGAGCGTCTCGTTCCACAGCGACAGCTCCTGGAGCCTCCCGGCTTCGGTGGCTGCCGAGTTCAGGTGCTGGGCCCAGCGGCGGAAGGAGGTGCCGACCGGCTCCAGTTCGATGGGGTGGCCGTCGAGCAGCGCCCGGAAGGCGGCTTCGAAGTCCGGTATGAGGATGCGCCAGGACACCCCGTCCACCACCAGGTGGTGGGCAGCGACCGTCAACTGGCCGGGCACGTCCGGCCCCATGTCGAACCAGATGAACCGGAGCATCTCGCCGGAGTCGGGGTCGAGCAGCGCCTGCTCCTCCGCCGTCGCCCGGGCTCCGACCTCGTCGAGGTCGGCCTCGGACGCCCCGGCCCGTACGAGCACGTCCAGGTCGACGCGGCGCAGGCAGTCCTCCGCCCGGACGGTGCCGGGCGGGGACGTCTCCAGCGACCAGGCGATGTCTCCGCCGATCCGGGTCAGGGTCATACGGAGCGCGTCATGGTGGTCGAGGACGGCTTGGACGGCCTTCGCCACCAGCTCCTCGGTCAGGCCCGCGGGAGCGGGCAGTGACATGGTCTGGTTGAACTGGTTCATGGAGCCGCCCAGTTCACGCAGCCAGTCGATGATCGGTGTCACCGGAACGTCCCCGACGCCGTCGGTCGCCACGACCGCCGGCCGGGCCTCCGGTTCCTCCGCTGCCTCCACCGCTGCCACGAGGGCCTCCACTGTCTTGTACGCGAACACGTCGCGTGGGCTGAACTTGAGTCCGGCCTTACGGGCACGGGTGACCAGCTGGATGGTGAGGATGCTGTCGCCGCCGAGCGCGAAGAAGCTGTCGTCGATGCCGACCCGCTCCACGCCGAGCAGCTCGGCGAACAGACCGGCGAGGGATTCCTCGGCCGCGGTGCGCGGGGTGCGTGAGGCGGCGTCCGCGCCGAACTCGGGGGCGGGCAGGGCCTTGCGGTCCACCTTCCCGTTCGGGGTCAGCGGCAGCTGCTCCAGCACCACGAAAGCCGACGGCACCATGTAGCCGGGCAGTGCGTCGCCGACATGTCCGCGCAGCACGGCCGGGTCCGCCGAGCGTCCGTCGGCCCGTGTCACGTGGGCGACCAGGCGCTTGTCGCCGGGGCGGTCCTCCCGGACGGTCACCACGGCACGGCCGACGTCGGCGTGAGCGTTCAGGACCTCCTCGATCTCGCCGAGTTCGATCCGGAAGCCGCGCAGTTTCACCTGGAAGTCGGTACGGCCGAGGTAGTCCAGCCGCCCGTCCCCGGTCCAGCGCACCAGGTCGCCCGTACGGTACATGCGGGAACCGGCCGGACCGTACGGGTCGGCCACGAACCGCTCCGACGAAAGGGCGGGGCGGTTGTGGTAGCCACGGGCCAGGCCCGCGCCGGCGATGTACAGCTCGCCGGCCACCCCGGGCAGGACCGGGCGCAGGGCCGCGTCGAGTACGTGGACCCGGGTGTTGGTGAGCGGCCCGCCGATGGTGACAGGGGCGACGCCGTCGATCTCGGTGCCCGTGGAGTAGACCGTCGTCTCGGTCGGTCCGTACAGGTTCGTCAGGGTGCCCCCCAGCGCGCACAGCCGCTGGGCGAGGTCGGCCGGGAGGGCCTCACCCGCCGTTACCTTGCGCAGGCCGCGCAGCGCTTCGGGTACGGCGCTCTCCAGCGCGTGCCACAGGCTCGGCGGGGCCTCCATCACGGTCGTACCGGTCCTGCTGATCAGACCGGCCAGCTCCTCGGGGTCCTTCACCGTCTCCGGCCCGGCGAGCACCACCGCCGCGCCGTTGAGCAGCGGAAGGTAGAGCTCCATGACGGCGATGTCGAAGCCGACGGTGGCCACCGCGGCCAGCCGGTCCGCGGAGGTGAGCCGCAGGCGTGCCTGGACCGCCTCCAGCAGGTTGACCATCGCGCCACCGGGCACCACGACGCCCTTCGGCCGCCCGGTGGAGCCCGAGGTGTAGATGACGTACGCCGCCTGCGACGGCAGCCTCACCCGTCCCGGATCGGTGTCCGGGTACGCGGCCAAGTCCGCACCGGCCATCTCCTCCTCGGTCAGCGTCAGTACCGGTGCGGCGTCCTGGAGCACGTAGGCGATCCGGTCCGCCGGGAGCGTGGGGTCGACGGGCACATAGGCCGCCCCCGTCTTGAGTACGGCGAGCAGCGCCACTACCAGGTCGGCCGAGCGCGGCAGGTTCACGGCCACGAACTGCTCGGGCCCCGCACCGCGCTCGCGCAGCCAGTGCGACATCCGGTTCGCGCGGGCGTTGAGCTCGGCGTACGACAGCTCCTCGTCCTCGCAGATGAGGGCGGTGGCCTCCGGCGTCCGGGCCACCTGGGCCTCGAACAGCTCCGTCACCGACTTGTCCGAGCCGTCGGCCGCGGTGTCGTTCCACTCGACGAGAAGACGCTGCCGCTCGGGGCCGGAGAGCAGGTCGAGCCCGGCCACGGGCCGGCCGGCGTCGGCCGCGAAGGCCCTCAGTACGCTCAGGAAGCGCTCGGCGGTCGTGCGAACCTCGCTCAGATCCAGCAGATCCGGGCGGTACGACCAGTCCACGGTCATCCGGTCCCCCCGCTGGGTCGCCAGCAGGGCCAGTGGATAGTGGACGGAGTCCCGGACCTCGGCGTCGACCACGCCGAGCTCCTGGGCGGACTGCCGCAGCGGCTCGGTCTCCACCGGATAGTTCTCGAAGACCACGAGGGTGTCGAACAGTTCACCGGTCCCGGCCAGGCGCTGCACATCGGCGAGCCCCAGGTACTGGTGCGCCATCAACTGCGTCTGCTGGGCCTGGAGTCGCTGGAACAGCCCGGCCAGCGAGAGGCTGTGGTCGATGTCGAGCCTGACCGGCAGTGTGTTGATGAACAGCCCGATCATGTTCTCCACGTCGCCGAGCTCCGGCGGGCGGCCGGAGACGGTGGCGCCGAACACGACGTCGTCGCGGCCGGTCAGCGCGGAAAGTGTCAGACCCCACGCACCCTGCACCAGAGTGTTGACCGTCAGGCCGTGCTGCCGGGCCGCGGCGATCAGGGCGTCCGACAGCTCTTCCGGGACCTCCGCGGTCCAGCGCTCGGGGACGGCCGGCACGCTGCCGCCGGCCGCCGGCGCGATGAGCGTCACCTCGTCGATGCCGTCCAGCGCCTGGCGCCAGGCTTCTTCGGAGGTCTTCCGGTCCTGGGCGGCCAGCCAGCCGAGATAACTCTTGTACGGCGTGACGGGCGGCAGCGCGCGGTGATCGTCCCCGCGCCGGTACAGCCCGTACAGCTCGAAGAGCTCGCGGACGAGCAGCGGCATCGACCAGCCGTCGACGGCGATGTGGTGGACGGTGAGGATGAAGCGGTGACGGTCGGCGCCCAGACGGATCAGTGTGCAGCGGATCAGTGGCGGCTCGGTCAGACTGAACCGCGTGGCCCGGTCATCGGCGAGCAGCGTGCGCAGCCGGGCGGCCGCGGCGTCCTCGTCCAGCCCGGTGAGGTCCGCCTCGGACCACGGGAGTTCGGCCTCGCGCGGCACGACTTGCAGAGACCGGCCGGCCTCGCCCTCGACGAAGAACGCGCGCAGGTTGTCGTGGCGGGCCAGCAGGGCCCGTGCGGCCGAGCGCAGCGCGGATGCCTCGACGCTGCCCTTGAGTTCAAGTACCGCCTGGATCGTGTAGACGTCCGACGCCGCCTCGTCGAACAGCCCGTGGAAGTGCAGACCTTCCTGGAGCGGTGAGAGCGGCAGGATGTCGGCCAGCCCGCCCGGCGCGGACTCGAGCCGGTCGATCTCCTCCTGTGTGACCGTCACCAGGGGAAGGTCGGAGGGGGTGAGACCGCCGGCGTCCGGGCTCGCGGCGTGGCGGGCCAGGGCCTCCAGGGCCTGGAACCACAGGTCGGCGATCTTCCGGACCTCCTCCTCGGAGAGCAGTTCGCCGGACCAGGTCCACGACGCGACGAGACGCGGTCCTTCCGGGTACTCCACGGCCGCCGCGTTGAGTTCCAGGGTGTACGCGAGCGGCATCGCCGCGTCTCCGGCGCCCGTGAGGTCGCGTACGCGCGCGGTGTCCCCGGCGGCTTCCCCGGCGTCCGCGGTCCCCATCCGGCCGAGGTAGTTGAAACCGATCTGCGGCTCCGGGTAACCCGCGAGCTCCGGTCCCGTACGCGGGTTCAGATGACGCAGCATCCCATAGCCGATCCCCTTGTCCGGGATCGCCCGCAGCTGCTCCTTGACTGCCTTGAACGCCGTACCCAGCGCCGGACCACCGGCCCACAGTTCGGCCTGGGACCCCGCGCCCGGATCCACGGCGACCGGGTACAGGCTCGTGAACCAGCCGACCGTACGCGTCAGATCGAGGCCGTCCGCGAACTCCTCACGGCCGTGGCCCTCCAGGCCCACCAGCACGGCGGAACCCTCGCCACGGCCGGCTTCCTGCCGCCAGCGTGCGACCGCCAGGGCCAGAGCGGTCAGCATCGCCTCGTCCGGACCGGCGTTGAACCGCGCCGGCACCCGGCCCAGCAGCGCCTCCGTCACCTCGGCCGGCAGCGACATCGTCAACTGACGCCCCACGCCCACCACATCACGGGCGGGATCGGACCGACGCTCCGCCAGGACCGGATCCGGCGTCCGGAGCACCTCATGCCAGAGCTCCAGCTCCCCGGCCCGGCTCTCGGACAGCGCCTCCTGCGCCAGCGCCTGCGACCACCGCCGCAGCGATGTCCCCACCGGCTCCAGCCGCACCTGCTCACCGGCCAGCAGCGCGGTGAGGGCGGCCTCGAGATCCGGCAGCAGGACGCGCCAGGACACTCCGTCGACCGCCAGGTGGTGGACCACCAGGGCGAGCCGGCCCTCCGCCTCGGGTCCGGAGTCGAACCAGACCGCCTGGACCATCCGCCCCTCCCGGGGGGCGAGTCGTTCCATCGCCGCACGTATCCGGGCCGCGTCCTCGTCCGTTCCCTCGACCCTGCGGACGCAGTCCTCGGCCCGTACGGCGCCCCTGCCTGCGATCTCCAGCTCCCAGCCGCCCTGCGGGCCGCTGTTGAGCCGCATGCGCAGCGCGTCGTGGTGGTCGAGCAGAGCCTGTACCGCCGCCCGCACCTTCGTCTCGTCCAGCCCCGCGGGGACCGGCACCGTCATGGTTTGGTTGAAGGCGTCGACGGGACCGCCCTGGCTCTGCTGCCAGTGCATGATCGGTGTGAGCGCCACCGGGCCCACCCCGTCGTCCGGGACCACCGGAGCCTGCGGCGCGGCGCCGGAGAGAGCGGCGAGCCGGGCGACAGTCCGGTGCTCGAAGATTTCCCGCAGGGTCAGCGCGACGCCTTCCTTCCGGGCCCGGTGTGCCAGCTGGATCGAGCTGATGCTGTCGCCGCCGCGCTCGAAGAAACTCTCGTGGATCGCGACCGAGTCGACCCCGAGCACCTCGGCGAACAGCCGGCACAGCAGCGCCTCGCGCTCGTCACGAGGCTCGCCGGTCCCCGCCGGGGACACTGGGGCCGCCGTGGCCGTCGTGGCCGGGGCGCCGTCGGCGCTCCGGGGCGTCACCAGGCGCTCGCGGTCCTCGGCCGTGAACAGCGGTACGGCGGCCGCGGCCTGCCCCGGGTCGGCGGCGAAGGCCGCCAGGAGCAGCAGGAGGCGGTCCAGGATTTCACGTCCGGCACCCTTGGCGAAGAGGTCGGGCCGGTGGTCCAGGCGGACCGTCATCCGGTCGCCACGGACGGTTCCCTCAAGGTTGAGGGCGTAATGCGTGGCGTCCACGGTCGTGGCCGCGACCGCCCCGATGCCCTCGGCGGACGTCTGCAGGGCGTCGGTGTCGATCGGGTAGTTCGCGAAGATGGTGATGGCGTCGAACAGCGGCCCACCGCCCATGAGCTGCTGGATCTCGGCCAGCCCCAGGTGCTTGTGGGCGATCAGTTCCGCCTGCTGGTCCTGGAGCCGGCGCACGTGGTCGCCGAGCGACAGCGCGCGGTCGATCCGCAGCCGTACCGGCAGGGTGTTGATGAACAGGCCGACCATCTGCTCGACGCCGGTCAGCTCCGGCGGGCGTCCTGAGACGGTCTCGCCGAAGACGACGTCGTCGCGTCCGGTCAGCCCGCCGAGCACCATGCCCCAGGCCGTCTGGATCACGCTGTTGAGCGTCAGCCCCAGGGAGCGGGCCCGCTCGACCAGTGCGGCCGACAGTTCGGGGGAGACCTCTTCGATCAGTGTGTCGGGCAGTGCCGAGCCGGTGGCGGAACGGGACCCGGCGATCAGGGTCGGCCCGTCGGTCCCTTCCAGCGCCTGCTTCCAGGCCCGTTCGGCCTCGTCGCGATCCTGTCCCGCGAGCCAGCCGAGGTAGTCCTTGTACGGGATGACCGGCGGCAGCTTCGATGTGTCACCGCCGTTGTTGTACAGGGCCATCAGCTCGCCGAGCACCAACGGCATGGACCAGCCGTCGAGCAGGATGTGGTGGGCGGTGAAGACGAAACGGTATTCCTGCTCCGCGAGCCGGATCAGCGAGAACCTCAGCGGGGGGCGGGACAGGTCGAACCTGCGGGTACGGTCCTCCTCCAGCAACCGCCGCAGCTCCGCCTCTCTTTCGTCGCCCGACAGGTGGCTGATGTCGGTCTGCGACCAGTCGGGATCCGCCTCACGCAGGATGGCCTGGACCGGCTCTCCCGATTTGCGGTTGCGGAAAGAGGCCCGCAGATTCTCGTGGCGGCCCATGACACCGGCCACCGCGTTCCTCAGCCCGGGCACGTCCAGTGCGCGTCGCAGGTCGAGCGCCATCTGGATGACGTACACGTCCGCGCCCTGCTCCTCGTACAGGGCGTGGAAGAGCATGCCCTTCTGAAGCGGCGACAGCGGCCAGATATCGACGAATCCAGGCTTTGTCACTTTGCTGTTTCCTTCCATCAGCTCAGATCACTCTCGAATTCATCGATTTCGTCCTGCGAGAGGTCCAGCAGGGAGACATCGGAGGGGGTGAGGCCGCCGGCCTCGGGTCGTGCCGCGCAATCGGCCAGGGCGGCGAGGGCCTGGAACCACAGGTCGGCCAGCTCCCGGACCTCCCGCTCGTCGAAGAGCGAGTCCGGCCACGACCAGATGGCCACCAGCCGCACGCCGTCGGGCCGGTCCTGCGCCACAGCGCTCAGGCCGAGGGCGTGGGCCAGCGGTCTGGCGTCGTCGCCGCCGCTGCCGAGGGTCTCGGTGGCCTCGGGCGGCGCCGCCCAGTCCTCGGCGCGGGTCGCCGCCGCGTCTACGGCGCTGAACCGGCCGAGGTAGTTGAAGCCCAGCTGAGGCTCCGGGTGACCGGCGAGTTCCGGGCCGGTCCGCGGGTTCAGATGACGCAGCAGCCCGTAGCCGATCCCCTTGTCCGGGATCGCCCGCAGCTGCTCCTTGACCCGCTTCAGCGCGGTGCCGAGAGCCGGGCCGCCCGACCACACCTCGTCCGACGGCAGCGCGCCGGGGTCGACGGCGACCGGATAGAGGTTCGTGAACCAGCCGACCGTGCGGGACAGATCCGTCCCGTCCACGATCTCCTCACGGCCGTGGCCCTCGAGGCCCACCAGTACCGCGGTGCCGTCGCCTCGGCCACGGCCCGAGCGCCAGCGCGCCACGGCCAGCGCCAGAGCGGTCAACAGCACTTCGTCGACCGCCGCGTTGAACACCGCGGGCACCCTCCCCAGGAGCGGATCCGCCACCGCGTCCGGCAACGACACCGTCAGCTGACGTGCCGAGGCCACCACATCACGCGTGGGGTCCAGCCGCCTGTGTCCGAGCAACGGGTCCGGCGTACCGAGCACGGAACGCCAGAGCGCCGTCTCGCCGGCCCGGGCGGGTGACACCGCCTCGTCCGACAGCAGCCGCGACCACCGGCGGAACGACGTCCCCACCGGCTCGGGCTTGGGCTCCTCGCCGGCGACGACCGCCTCCCAGGCGGCCCTGAGGTCCTCCTGGAGGACGCGCCAGGAAACACCGTCGACGGCCAGGTGGTGCACGAGGAGCAGCAGCCGCCCCGGCCGGTGCGGACCGGCGTCGAACCAGACCGCTCGTACCATGTCGCCGTCCGCAGGGGAGAGCTGTGTCTGTACCCGCGTCTGGGCGTCGCCGACCACGCCGATCAGGTCGCTCTGCGCCACGCGCGAGATGTCGGTACGGCTGATCAGCCCGGCCGCCTCGACGGCGCCCCGGGGTGCGATGTCCAGGCGCCGGCCCCCGGGGCCGTCCACGACCCGCGAGCGCAGTGTGTCGTGGTGGTCCAGGACGGCCTGCAGGGTCGCCGCGAGCCGCGGCTCGTCGCAGTCCGCGGGCACCTGCAGAAGGGCCGCCTGGTGTACGGCGTCCGTCGGGCCGCCCCGCTCGTACAGGTCCAGCATGACCGGCGTGAGCGCCAGCTCACCGACGGCGTCCTCGGGGGTCTCGTCCGCCGGCCGGTCCTCGTCCGCACGGGCGATCCTGGCGAGCGCCCGGACCGTCCGGTGCTTGAACACGTCCCGCAGGCTGATCAGCAGGCCCGCCTTGCGGGCCCGGCCGGCCAGCTGGATGGAGACGATGCTGTCGCCGCCCAGCTCGAAGAAGTCGTCGTCGAGACCGACCTGGTCGCTGCCCAGCACCTCGGCGAACAGCCGGGCCAGGACGGCCTCCCGGGAGCCGGACCCGCTCTCGCGTTCCGTTGCCGCCGCCTCGTCCGCGGCTTCCGCCCCGGCGTCCTGCCCCACTCGCTGCTGGAGCTTCGACCGCACGCCCGACCACCAGTGGGTCAGCCGGTCGTCGCCCAGCTTGCCGACGGGCAGCGCCGGGTCGCCGGCGATGGTCTCGAGCACCTCGCGCAGCCCCTGCACGACGACCTCGGTCTCCGCCGCCGTGAACAGGTCCGGGCGGTAGCCCAGCCGGCAGTGCAGCTGGTTCCCTGACAGTCCGGCGTCCAGGGTGAGCGGGTAGTGGGTGGCGTCGTTCATCTCCAGGTCCACGGCGCGCACCTGCCCGCCGTCGCCGCCGAAGCCCGCGCCGTCGGCGGGGATGTTCTGGAACACCAGCAGGGTGTCGAACAGTTCGCCCTTCCCGGCCAGCCGCTGAAGGTCGGCGAGCCCGACGTGCTGATGGGACATCAGCTCCACCTGCTGGTCCCACAGCCGGGACAGCAGGGCGTCGACCGGCTCACCGGCGTCGTACGCGACGCGCACCGGAACGGTGTTGATGAACAGCCCGACCATCCGCTCGATACCGGCGACCTCCGGCGGCCTGCCGGACACGGTGGCCCCGAAGACCACGTCGTCGCGTCCGGTGAGCCTGCCGAGCAGCAGGCCCCAGGCGCCCTGGACGACGGTGTTCATCGTCATGCCGTGCCGGCCGGCGAGCGCGGTCAGTCTCGCGACCACGTCACCGTCGAAAGTCACGGAGATCTTCTCCGTCGCGACCGAAGCACGGTCCGGATCGGCCGGTGCGAGCAGAGTGGGCTCCACCGTCGGGTCCAGCACGGCGCGCCACGCCTGTTCGGAGACTTCCCGGTCCTGGCGGCCGACCCATTCCAGATAGCCGCGGTACGGACGGACTTCCGGCAGGCCCGCCGGGTCGCCACCGGAGGCGTACAGCCGCATGAGTTCGTCGAGCAGGATCGGCGTGGACCAGCCGTCAAGCAGGAGGTGATGGAGTGTCAGGACGAGCCGGGCGCGGCCCGCGCCGAGCCTCAGCAGGGCGCAGCGCAGCAGCGGGGGCCTGGTGACGTCGAACCGTTCCGCTCTGGCCTCGCGCATCAGGCGGTCGACCTCGGCGGCGCGCTCGGCGGCGGTCAGCGCGCCGAGGTCGGTCTCGCTCCAGGGGAGCTCGCTGCCGGCCGGCACGAACTGCACCGGCTGGGACAGTCCTTCGTACGCGAATCCCGCCCGCAGGTTGTCGTGCCGTGCCAGCAGCGCCTGCACCGCGCCGCGCAGCACTCCGGTCTTCGGGTCGCCCTCCAGATCGAGGCCGAACTGGACGGTGTAGACGTCGGGTTCGCGCTCGTCGTAGAGCGAGTGGAACAGCAGCCCTTCCTGGAGCGGCGCCAGCGGAAGCACATCGGTCAGGCCCTGCCCGCTCCGCTCCAGCAGTTCGATCTCCCGCTGGTCGAGCCGGACCAGCGGGAAGTCCGAGGGGGAACGCCCGCCGCCGCTCACACCGGCGTCGGCGATGATCCCTTGAACCGCCCGCTGCCAGGCCTCGGCCAGGTCCCGTACGTCCGCCTCGGCGAACATCGCCTCCGGCCAGGACCAGCGCGCCCTCAGGCGCGGACCGTCCGCCTCGTCCGCCACCCATACGTCCACGTCGAGGGCGTACGTCACCGGCATGCCCGGGTCCACGGCCTCGACCGCCCGGACGGCGCCCGCCGAGCCGAACGGCACGGAGCCGTCGTCGAGCGGCGCCGCGAAGCGGCCCTGGTACCGGACCCTGACCTGGGGGGCGGCGAAGCCGGCGAACAGTGGCGCCGTCTGCGGGTTGAGGTGCCGCAGCAGCCCGTACCCGAGGCCGTGGTCCGGGACGGCCGCCAGCTGCTCCTTGACCCGCTTCAGCAGGGCGCCGGGGGAAGCCTGCCCGGCCCGGCTGTCGTCGTTCTCCGCGTCGAGGAGGTCGAGTCGTACCGGATAGGTGGACGTGAACCGGCCCAGCGTGCGGGAAAGGTCGGTGCCCCCGGGCGCGTGGCCCCGGCCGTCGGCCTCCAGGCCGACCAGGACACCGCTGCCGGTGTTCCGACCCTGCCGGGTGCGCCACTCGTCGACGGCGATGGCGAAGGCCCCGAGCAGAACCTCCTGGAGTCCGGTGGAGAAGCGCTCCGGAACCGAGGTCAGCAGTGACTCCGATTCGGTACGGGAGAACTCCGTCTCCACGTCGCGAACGCTGGCCGCGGTATCCCGGCGCGGGTCGAGCGGCCGGCCGGTGAGCGGCGCGGTGTCCGCGCCGAGCATCCCGGTCCACACCTCGAGTTCGTCGATGAGCTCCGGGACGGCGGCCGCGGCCGCCCTGCCCTCGGCCCATGCACGGTAGGTCGTGGTCACGGGCGGCAGCTGCGGGACGTGTCCCGCCGCCACCGCCTCCCACGCCGTCCGCAGGTCCGATGTCAGGATCCGCCAGGAGTCCGTGTCGGCCGCCAGCGCGTGCATCACCAGGAGCAGCCGGTGCTCTCCCTCCGGGCCGCCGTCGAACCAGACGGCCCGGAACACGACGCCGTCCTCCGGGGCGACAGAGGACCGGGCGAGACCCTCGTGCTCCGTCAGCAGCGCGGCCCGCGTTTCGGCGTCGGTGCCGCGCACCTCGACCCGGGTGAGCAGCGAGTCGGCGCTCACCTCGCCGCGCGGACGTACCTCCAGGCCCCAGACGTGATTCCCGGCGCGGCGCGTGAGCCGCAGCCGCAGTGCGTCGTGGTGGTCGAGGAGCGCCTGGACCACCGTGCGCAGGCTGTGGCCGTCGCAGCCCTCCGGCAGCCTCAGCCAGGCGGTCGTGACGGAACGGTCGACCGGACCGCCGCGTTCGCGCAGCGCGTGCACGGCCGGGCTGAGCGGGACCTCACCGGTCCCGGCGTCCTGGACGGCGGGCTCGGTGCTCTCCTCGCCGAGACCGACGGCCGCCGCGGCCAGCTCCTCGACCGTACGGTGGCGCAGTACGTCTGCCGCGGTGAACTCGAGTCCCGCCTCGCGCGCCCGGCTCACCAGCTGGATCGAGACGATGCTGTCCCCGCCCAGCTCGAAGAAGCTGTCGTCGACTCCCACCCGCTCGACGCCGAGCAGGTCGCGGATCAGCTCGCAGAGCACCCTCTCCTTCTCGTCGCGCGGCGCCCGGGCGTCCGCACGCGCGCCGAAGTCGGGCTCCGGCAGCGCCTTGCGGTCGACCTTCCCGTTGGCACTCAGCGGCAGTTCGCCGAGCGTCGTGAACGCGACGGGCACCATGTACTCCGGCAGGCGCTCCGCCAGGTGGCCGCGGAGTTCCCCGGACGACACGGACCGGTCGCCGATGGCCACCACACAGGCCGCCAGCCGGTTTCGCCCGGTCGCGTCCTGGTGGACGGTCACCGCCGCGTGGCTGACGTCCGGGTGGGCCGTGAGCGCCGCCTCGATCTCGCCGAGCTCGATCCGGAATCCCCGGATCTTCACCTGGTCGTCGGTGCGGCCGACGAACTCCAGCTGGCCGTCGTCGCGCCGGCGCACGAGGTCACCCGTGCGGTAGAAGCGTTCACCCGGCGCCCCGAACGGATTGGCGACGAAGCGCTCCGAAGTGAGCGCGGCACGGCCCAGGTAGCCGCGGGCGAGGCCGGCGCCCGCGATGTACAGCTCGCCGGCCACGCCGGCCGGCACCGGCCGCAGGAAGTCGTCGAGCACGTACGCCGCGGTGTTCCACACCGGGAAGCCGATCGGTGAGTGCACCGCGCCGGACTGCGGCCGGCTCATGGTGGCACACACGGTGGTCTCGCTCGGTCCGTACACATTGAGCAGACGGCGCCCCGCCGACCAGTGGGCGACCTGGTCCGGCGGGCATGCCTCGCCTCCGACCGCGAGCGTGCGCAGCGTGGGCAGTTCGGTACGGGGCAGTGTGGCCAGCACGCCCGCCGTGATCTGCAGGTGGGTGACGCCGTGGTCGCGTACGAGCGCGGCCAGTTCGTCGCCCGCGGGCTGCTGGTTGCCCTCCGGCAGCACCAGGGTGGCTCCGCTGAGCAGGGTCATCGACAGGTCGGCCATCGACACGTCGAAGCTGGGCGAGACCGCCTGCAGGATGCGGCTGTCCCCGTCGATGCCGAAGTTCTCCGCGTGCGCGCCGGCCATACCGGCGATGCCGTGGTGGGTGACCACGACGCCCTTGGGACGGCCGGTGGAGCCCGAGGTGTAGATGACGTACGCCGGATGACCGGTCACGAGCGCGGCCGTCCGGTCCGCGTCAGCGGGGTCGGTGTCGCGGGCCCCGGCCACCGCGGCGCGGACAGCCGGCGCGTCGACGGCCAGCACGGCCGCACCCTCGGGCAGGGTCAGCCTGCCCGCCGTGTCCTCGGTGGTGAGGACCAGCGCGGGGCTCGAGTCCTCGGCGATGAAGGCGATACGCTCCGCCGGGTATCCGGGGTCGACCGGCAGGTGCGCGGCGCCCGCCTTGAGTACGCCCAGGGTCACCGCCAGCCAGTCCACCGAACGCGGTACGGCGACGGCCACCCGCTGCTCGGGGCCGATGCCACGGCCGATGAAGTGGTGCGCCCACTGATTCGCCCGCGCGTTGAGTTCCGCGTAGGTCAGTCGCTGGTCGCCGGCGACCACCGCGAGCTGCCCGGGGCAGGCCGCGGCCTGCGCCTCGAACAGGGCGGGGAACGTCGCGGGCGGTACGTCGCGGGCCGTGTCGTTCCACTCGGCCAGGACCCGGTGCAGCTCGGCGGCGGACATCAGGTCGATACGGCTGAGCGGGAGTTCCGGGTCGGTGGTGACCGCGTCGAGCAGCGCGACGAACCGGGCCACGACCGACTCGACCGTGCTCCGGTCGAACAGGTCGCTGCGGTAGCTCACCTGGCCGCGCAGACCGGCGTGGCCGCCGTCCTTGGTGAAGACCTCGGTCAGCTCCATGCCCAGGTCCGTCTTGGCCGCGGTGAGCTGGATGTCGGCCGGGCTCACCGTCAGCCCGGGCAGTTCCAGACGGGGCGCCGCGTTGTTCTGGAAGGCGAGGAACACCTGGAACAGCGGGGTGTGCGCCATGGACCGTGCGGGGCTGAGCGCATCGGCGATCCGCTCGAAGGGGATGTCCTGATGGGCGTACGCCGCCAGGTCCGCGGCACGGACCCGGCCGAGCAGTTCGGCGAAGGCCGGATCACCCGAGGTGTCGGTGCGCAGTACCAGCGTGTTGACGAAGAACCCGACCAGTTCCTCGAGCGCCTCGTCACCGCGGCCGGCGACGGCGGTGCCGACCGGGATGTCGGTGCCGGAGCCGAGCCGGGTCAGCAGCGCCGCGAGCGCCGCCTGGGCCACCATGAACAGGCTGACCTGGTGGTCCCTGGCGAGGGTGGCGAGCTTGGCGTGGAGTTCGGCGCCAACGCCGAACTCGACGGTGCCGCCCTCGGCCGACATCTCGGCCGGCCGGGGCCGGTCGGTGGGCAGCGGCAGCTCCGCGGGGGCGCCGGCCAGCGTCTCCTGCCAGAAGGCCAGCTGGCGGGAGACCAGACTGTCCGGGTCGTTCTCGTCGCCGAGCAGCTCCCGCTGCCACAGCGTGTAGTCCGCGTACTGCACCGGAAGTGGCGTGAACGCGGGTGCGTGGCCGGCCTGCCGGGCGGCGTACGCCGTGGACAGATCTCGGGCGAGCGGAGCGTTCGACCAGCCGTCGGTCGCGATGTGGTGGACCGTCAGCAGCAGTACGTGTTCGGTGTCCGAGAGCGCGAACAGAGAGGCTCTGAACGGGAGTTCACCGGCCAGGTCGAAGCCCCGGCGGGCGCTCTCGCGCAGCGCCTCGGCCAGCCCTCCCTCGGTGGCCGTGACGACCTCCAGGGGCACGGCCACCGCGTCCGGCGCGAGGACGTGCTGGCGCGGCTTGCCCCCGGTGTCCGGGTAGAGCGTGCGCAGCACCTCGTGGCGCGCCACGACGTCGGACACGGCCGCGCGCAGCGCGTCCCGGTCGAGGGTGCCGCTGAGCCGGACGCCGATGGGGATGTTGTACGTCCCCGAGGGGCCCTCCACGCGGTCGAGGAACCACAGGCGGAGCTGGGCGAACGACAGCGGGATCTCCGCCGGGCGCTGCCACGGCGCCGGCTCGGGCCGGGCGGAGTCGCCCGTACCGAGCCGGGTGGCCAGCAGTGCGGGGGTCGGCGCCTCGAAGACCGCGCGTACGTCGACGTCCGCGCCGAAGGCCGAACGGACCCGGCTGAGCAGCCGGACCGCGCTCAGCGAGTTGCCGCCGAGCTGGAAGAAGTCGTCGTCCACGCCTGCCTCGGGCACATCGAGGATCTGGGCGAACAGGCCGCACAGGATTTCCTCCTGCGGGGTGCGTGGGGCACGGACCGCGGCCGCGGCCGCGAATTCGGGCTCGGGCAGGGCCTTGTGGTCGAGCTTGCCGTTGCGGGTCAGCGGCAACTCGTCGAGTACGACGACCGCCTCCGGGACCATGTACTCGGGCAGCGACGCCGCGAGCCGGTCGCGTACCGTCCGGCCGCTGAGCTGCGCTCCGGCGACCGGCACGACGTACGCCACCAGTCTGCCGCTGTCCGCTGCGCCGGCGCGGACGATCACTGCCTGGGCGGCGACCTCCGGCACGGCGGCCACGGCGGCCACGATCTCGCCGAGCTCGATGCGGTGACCGCGGAGCTTCACCTGGTCGTCGGCGCGGCCGACGAACACGAGGTTTCCGTCCGCCTGCCGGCGGGCGACGTCACCGGTGCGGTACATGCGCTCGCCCGCCGGGCCGTACGGGTCGGCGACGAACCGCTCGGATGTCAGGGCGGCCCGACCGAGGTAGCCCCGGGCCAGGCAGGGCCCGGCCAGGTACAGCTCGCCCGCCACGCCGGCCGGCGCGGGCCGCAGCAGCGCGTCGAGGACGTACGCCCGGACGTTGCCCTGCGGGCGGCCCATGGGAACGGGGCCGGCCGGCACGTCGGCGCCCGGTTCGATGCGGTACTCCGTGACGTTGACGGTGGCCTCGGTGGGCCCGTACACGTTCCAGACGGTGGCGTCCGGGTGGCGCTCGCGCCACGCGGTGAGGGCCTCGCCGAACAACGCCTCGCCGCCGAGCAGCAGTTCGGTGTCCGGCGAGTACGCGGCCGGCAGCGCACCGAGCAGCGGCAGATGGCTGGGCGTGGCCTTCATGAACGTGCAGGGGGTCGCGGAGAGCCTGCCCGAGACCGTGTCGTCCTCCTCCAGTGCGGCGACCACGACGGTGCCGCCGACCGTGAGCGGGGTGAACAGCGCGGTGACGGTGAGGTCGAAGGAGACCGGCGAGTGCAGCAGCGCGAGGCCTGCGGCGCCCGGGTAGGCGAGCCCGGTCCAGCCGAGGTAGTCCACGACCGAACGGTGCGCCACCACGACACCCTTGGGGCGGCCGGTCGAACCGGAGGTGTAGATGACGTACGCCGGGTGGTCCGGAGTCAGCGGCGTGTCGCGGTCGGGGTCGGCGGGGTCGCCGGCGGACTGCCGTTCGGTCTCCCGCGCCGTCTGCGGGTCGTCGGTCACCAGCAGCCCGATGTCCGTGGGCGGCAGTGCGGCGCTCACCGCGCGGGTGGTCACGAGCAGCTGCGGCGACGCGTCGTCGAGCAGGTAGCGGATGCGGTCGTGCGGGTACGCGGGGTCGACCGGCACGTACGCCGCGCCGGACTTGAGGACGGCGAGCAGGGCGACGACGAGGTCGGCCGAGCGTTCCATGGCGATGGCCACCAGCCGCTCGGGGCCCGCGCCCCGGGCGATCAGGGCGTGTGCCAGCCGGTTGGCCCGCCGGTTCAGTTCGGCGTAGGTCAGTTCGGTGGCCCCGTGCACGACGGCTGTCGCGTCGGGCGTGCGCTCGGCCTGGGCCTGGAACAGTTCGGGCACGACGGCCTGGGACCCGGGGACGGCGGGGCCGTTCCAGCCGGCCGTCAGCTGCCGAAGCTCCTCCTCGCCCAGCAGGTCGAGCCTGCCGACGGGCGTCCGCGGCCCGGCGGCCACGGCCTCCAGCACCCGGCGCAGCCGGTCGGTGGCGGCGTGGACGAGCTGCGGGTCGAGCAGGTCGGAGCGGTAGTACCAGTTGAGGACCATCCGCTCGTCGTCCTGCATCACCACCATGCCCAGCGGGTAGTGGTTGTCGCCCTTGGTGTCCACGTCGGACAGGGCGAGGCCGTGCACGGTGTCCTGTGCCCCGGGGTCGGCCGGGAAGTTCTCGAAGACCACGGCCGTGTCGAACAGCGTGGTCAGACCGGCGAGCTGCTGGAGTTCGGCGAGCCCGATGTAGTGGTGCGCGAGGAGTTCCACCCGCTGTTCCTGCACTCGGCAGAGGGTGTCGATCAGCGACGCGGCCGGGTCGATCCGTACCCGTACGGGCACGGTGTTGCTGAAGAGCCCGACCATCGACTCGACGCCCGGGAGCTCCGGCGGGCGGCCGGAGACCGTCTCGCCGAACAGCACGTCGTCGCGGCCGGTGAGTCCGGCGAGCACGATGCCCCAGGCGCCCTGTACGACGGCGTTCATGGTGAGTCCGTGCGTACGGGCCGCCGCGGCCAGGGCGGAGGTCAGCACGGAGGGCAGCTCGTCCACGATCCGTCCCGGCAGGGCGGCGGTGTGGTCCGCGGCGGCCGGAGCCACCAGAGTCGGCTCGTCGACGCCGGCCAGCGCCTGGCGCCAGGCGTCCCGGGCGGCCTCCCGGTCCTGTCCGGCCAGCCAGGCCAGATAGTTCTTGTACGGGGCGACGGGCGGCAGCGCCACGTCGTCGCCCCGTGTGCCGTACAGCGCGAAGAGTTCGCCGGCGAGCACCGGCGCCGACCAGCCGTCCAGCAGCAGGTGATGGGCGGCGACGAGCAGCCGGTGGGTGTCCTCGCCGAGCCGGATGAGGGTGAAGCGCAGCAGCGGCGGGCGCTGCGGATCGAAGCGACGCGACCGCTCCTGGACCAGCAGCCGGTCGAGTTCGGTGCGCTGCTCGTTCTCGCCCAGAGCGGTCAGGTCCACCTCGTTCCAGGGGAGTTCGACCTCTTCGGGAACGAGCTGTACGGGGTTGCCCTCGCTCGTGTAGTGGAACGCGGCGCGCAGACTGTCGTGGCGGCGCAGCAGTCCGGCCACGGCGGCGCGGAGCGCCTCGACGTCCAGCTCGCCGCGTAGGTCCACAGCGAGTCGCGTGATGTAGACGTCCTCGGCCTGCTGGTCGTACTCGGTGTGGAAGAGCAGCCCCTCCTGAAGCGGGGAGAGCGGCAGTACGTCGGCCAGCCGCGGCTGGGCCTGTTCCAGCCGGCCGATCTCCGCCTGGGTGAGCGGGACGAGCGGCAGGTCGGAGGGGATGAGCCCGCCCGCGCCGCCGGGCCGGTCCGCGAGCGTGACCAGGGCCTCGAGGGCCTTGAACCACGCCTGCGCCAGCTCCTCGACATCGCCCTCGGCCAGCAGCTCGCCCGGCCAGGACCAGGTGACGGAGAGCCGGGGGCCCTCGATGGAGGTCTCGGTGACCGCGTTGACGACAAGGGTGTACGGCAGCGGGGTGGCCGGGTCGGCGCCGCCGCCCAGGCTGCTGTCCTGAGTGTCCCCGTCGGTGCCCCCGATACGGCCGAGGTAGTTGAAGCCGATCTGCGGCTCGCCGAACTTGGCGAGGGTCACGGCGGTGCGCGGGTTGAGGTGGCGCAGCAGGCCGTAGCCGATGCCGTTGTCCGGGATGGCGCGCAGCTGCTCCTTGACCGCCTTGAGGGCGGCCGAGAGGGCGGGGCCGCCCTCGAAGAGTTCGGTGGCGGGCAGCTCGCCCGGGTCGAGACGTACGGGGTACAGACTGGTGAACCAGCCGACCGTACGGGACAGGTCCGATCCTTCGAGTATCTCCTCGCGGCCGTGCCCCTCCAGACCGACGAGGACGGAGGAGCCGTCACCGCGGCCCTGGCGGCGCCGCCAGTCGGCGACGGCGACGGCGAGCGCGGTGAGCAGCACGTCGTTGATCCGGGCGTTGAAGGCCGCGGGTACGCGGCCGAGCAGCGGCTCCGTCACGTCGGCGGGGAGCCGCAGGGTGAGGTGCCCGGCAGAGGCGAGCGTGTCGCGCTCCGGGTCCAGCGGTCGCTCGGTGAGCAGCGGGTCCGGGGCGGACAGAATGCCGCGCCACAGGGGGAGTTCGCGTATCCGGTCCGGCTCGCCTGCCGCCGCGGTCAGCTGCTGGGCCCAGCGGCGGAAGGACGTTCCGACCGGCTCGGGGGTGAATGTCTCTCCTGCGGCCGCAGCCTCGAGGGCGGCGGTGAACTCGGGCAGCAGGATCCGCCAGGAGACGCCGTCGACCGACAGGTGGTGGATGACCAGCAGCAGCCGGCCGGCACGCTCACGGCCCGCGTCGAACCAGACGGCCTGGACCATGCGGCCCGCCTCGGGGTCGAGCCTCGCCTGGGCGGCGGCGAACTCCCGCTCGGTGACGGCGGCGAGCTCGTCCGCGTCGACGCCGCTGACGTCCACACGGTGCAGGCAGTCCTCGGCGGGTACGGTGCCGCGCGGGGTGATCTCCAGCGTCCACTCCCCGATGTCCTCGATGCGGGTCAGCCGCAGCCGCAGTGCGTCGTGGTGGTCGAGGAAGGTCTGAAGTACGGCGGTGACGCGCCCGGTGTCCAGTGCGGCGGGGGCCGGGAGCGGCATGGCCTGGTTGAAGTGGCTCACATCGCCGCCGTGTTCGCTGAACCAGTGGATGATCGGGGTCAGCGGCACACCGCCGACGCCGTCGGACGGTGCTCGGCGAGCGGGCGCGGCGGCATCCTTGGCCACGGCGGCGAGCGCCTCGACCGTCCTGTGGGTGAAGACGTCGCGCGGGCTGAAGCGCAGCCCGGCCTTGCGGGCACGGCTGATCAGCTGGATGGAGCCGATGCTGTCGCCGCCGAGCTCGAAGAAGCTCTGGTCGACACCGACCTTCGCCACCCCGAGGACCTCGGCGAAGAGCGTGCAGAGCAGCTCCTCACGGGCGTTGCCCGGCGCGCGCCCCTCGGCCGCGGTGAACTCCGGAGCGGGCAGGGCCTTGCGGTCCAGCTTGCCGTTGACCATCAGAGGCAGCGCGTCCAGCGTGACCACCAGCGCCGGGACCATGTACTCGGGCAGCCGCCCGGCCACGAACTCCCGCAGCTCCTGGGCGTCCACCGTGCCCGGACCGGCCGGTACGACGTACGCGACGAGCTGCTTCACACCGGGCTGCGCCTCGTGCACCACCACGGCGGCCTGGTCCACACCCTCGTACCGGACCAGGACGCTCTCGATCTCGCCCAGCTCGATCCGGAAACCCCGCACCTTGACCTGGTCGTCGGCTCGGCCGACGAACTCCAACTGGCCGTCGTCGAGCCGGCGCACCACGTCCCCGGTCCGGTACATACGCTCCCCCGGCCCTCCGAACGGGTCGGCGGAGAACCGCTCCGCGGTCAGTCCGGCGCGCCGCAGGTAGCCGCGGGCCAGGCCCGGTCCCGCCACGTACAGCTCGCCCGGGACACCCGGCGCCACCAGCCGCAGCGCCCCGTCCAGCACATAGGCACGCGTGTCGAGCACCGGCGCGCCGATGGGCGGCACCCCGCCGGCCGGTGCCAGCGGCGTGCTGATCGACACCGCGACCGTGGACTCGGTGGGGCCGTACGCGTTGACCATGCGGCGGCCCGGGGCCCACCGCTCCACCAGCTCGGCCGAGCACGCGTCGCCGCCCACGATCAGGCACGCGAAGTCGGGAAGACCGGCCGCCGGCACGCTCGCGAGCGCGGCGGGCGGGATCAGCGCGTGCGTCACCCGGCGGTCCGCGATCACCTCGGCCAGCGGCTCGCCCGCCAGCGGCCCCGGCTCGGGCACCACCACGGCCGCTCCGGAGGTGAGCGTCATGCACAGCTCCAGCACCGACGCGTCGAAGCTCGGCGAGGAGAACTGCAGCACCCGGCTCGTGGACGTGACGGCGAACCGCTCGCGCTCAGTGGCGGCGAACGCGGCCAGACCCGCGTGCGTCACCACGACTCCCTTGGGCACACCCGTGGAGCCGGACGTGTAGATCACATAGGCGGGGCTGTCCACCGACACCGGTCCGGCCGGCACCTGGCCGGCGGGCGGCTCCTGCTGGTCGTCGGCGCCGAGGACGACCACCGGCACGCCCTCGCTCCGGGGCACCACACCCGCGTACGCGGCGGTGGTGAGCACTGCGGCCGGGCGCGCGTCCGAGAACATGAAACCGATGCGCTCGGCAGGATAGTCCGGGTCCACCGGCAGATACGCGGCGCCCGCTTTCATCACGGCCAGCGAGCCGACCACCGACTCCACCGACCGCCCCAGCACCAGTGCCACGATCTGCTCGGGCCCCACACCGAGGCCCGCGAGCCGCGCCGCCAGCTTCTCGGCGCGGGCGTCCAGCTCGGCGTACGTCAGCGAGACCTCGGCGGACTCGACCGCCACCGCGTCGGGGGTACGCGCCACCTGCGCCGCGAACAGCTCGGGGAAAGACGCCTGCTCCACGGTGGAGCCGGCGGCCCCGGCCAGCCCGGCCCGCTCCCGCTCGGTCAGCAGGTCCAGGGACGCCACGGCCCGCGTCGGGTCCTCGGTCAGCGTCTCCAGCAGCCGCACCAGGCGGCCACCGATGACCTCCACCTGCTCCCGCTCGAACAGGTCGGGGCGGTAGTTGAGCACCAGCCGCAGCCTGCCCTCGTACACGTGCGACACCAGGCACAGCGGGTAGTGGTTGGCGTCCAGCACGTCGAAGCCGTCGATGGTCAGGTCGCCCGCGAGGTCGCGCAGGTCCTGAAGGTCGAAGGGGAAGTTCTCGAACGCCACATAGGTGTCGAAGAGTTCGGCGTGGCCCGACAGCCGGTGGATGTCGCGCATCCCGGTGTGCTGATGCTCCATCATCTCCAGGTGCTCGCTCTGGAGCCGCTCCAGCACCGTCAGCAGCGAGTCGCCGCCGTGCAGCCGTACGCGGACGGGCAGGCTGTTGATGAGCATGCCGACCATGCGCTCGACGCCGGGGGCCTCCGGCGGCCGGCCGGAGACGACCGTACCGAAGACCACGTCGTCGCGGCCGGTCAGGACCGACAGCAGCAGGCCCCACGAGCCGTGCACGGCGCTGCTGAAGGTCAGGTCGTTGCCGCGCAGCCGCGCCGAGAGTGCCTCGGTGTCCTCGGCGGACAGCTCGATGGCCAGCTGCTCGGGGTGTACGACCGCCCGCCCCGGATCGGAGCGGATGAGCCGGGTGGGCGCGTCGATGCCGGCCAGTGCCCGTCTCCAGGCGTCCTCGGCCACGGCACTGTCCTGCCCGGCCAGATGGGCCAGGTGCTCGCGGAACGGCGTGACCGGCGGCAGAGAGGTGACGTCCGCACCCTTGCCGTACAGCTCGAAGAGCTCGCCGAGCAGTACCGAGGTCGACCAGCCGTCGAGCAGGATGTGGTGGAAGGTGCACAGCAGCCGGTAGGCGTCGTCGGCGAGCCGCACCAGCCGGTAGCGCATCAGCGGCGGTCGCGCCAGGTCGAAGCGGTGTGCCTTCTCCTCGGCCTGGATACGGTCCAGTTCGGCCGCGCGCTCCGCCTCGCCGAGCTCCCGCAGATCCGTCTCGGACCAGGGAAGTTCGACCTCCCGGGCGACAACCTGCACCGGTCGGCTCTGCTTGGGGTGCAGGAAGCCGACCCGGAGGTTGGCGTGGCGGTGCAGCAAGGCCTCCGCGGTCGCGCGCAGGGTGCGTGCGTCCAGGCCGCCGCCGAGATCGAGCACCACCTGCACGGTGTAGACGTCGTTCCCGGTCTCGTCGTACAGCGCGTGGAAGAGGAGACCTTCCTGGAGCGGGGACAGCGGAAGAATGTCCTCGGGACCCGACTTCGTCATCACAGCGTCCTCCACTCGGCTTCGAGGCCGTCGATCTCGTCTTGGGAAAGGTCCACCAGCGCCAGGTCCGACGGCGTGTAGCCGCCGGCACCGGGCCGCTCGGCGTGGTCGGTCAGGACGCGCAGGGCGCGGAACCAGTCGTCCGCCAGCTCTCGTACATCGGCCACCGACAGCAGCCGGGCCGGCCAGGTCCAGGTGGCCATGAGCCGCGGACCGTCCGGATGGTCCTGGATCACGGCGTTGATCTCGAGCACATGTGACAGCGGCAGGTTGGCGCCCTCTTCGCGGACCGCCTCGCTCTCGGCTGCCGGACCCCATTCGGCGGAGGGCGCGTCGGCGCGCCCCAGGTAGTTGAAGAGCACGGGGGCCTGGGCGAGCCCGGCGAGCCGGGGTCCGGTCTCCGGGTGCAGATGTCGCAGCAACCCGTAGCCGATGCCGCCCTGCGGTACGGCCCGCAGCTGCTCCTTGACGTTGCGGAGCGCCTGGCCGGCCGCGGGGCCCGCCGCCCACAGCTCGGGCCAGTTCTCGACGCCGGGGTCGAGGCGGGCCGGGTGGATGGTGGTGAACCAGCCGACCGTGCGCGAGAGGTCCACGCCTTCGGCGAGCTCCTGGCGACCGTGTCCCTCCACGTCGATGAGGACTCCGTCGCCCTGCGGGAGGCCCCGGTGCCGGCGCCAGTTGTCGACCGCCAGCGCCAGAGCGGTGACCAGCACCTCGTGGACGCTCGCGTTGAGTGCCTCGGGCGCCTGCGTCAGCAGCGGTTCCGTACGGTCGGCCGGCATCGCCTGGGTGAGCTGACGGGCCCCGACGGCGGTGTCCGTCCGCGGGTCCAGTGCCTGATCGGCCAGGGCGGGGGCGGGCAGCCGCAGAGCCTCGGTCCACCGCGCGAGTTCCGCGTCGGCGGGGGCCGCGGCGCGTTCCCCCAGCAGTTCCGCCCAGCGCCTCAACGGCGTTCCCACCGGCGCCAGTTCCGCCTCCTTTCCGGCGGCCGCGGCCTCCCAGGCGGTGCGGAGGTCGGGCAGCAGGATCTGCCAGGAGACGCCGTCCACGACCAGGTGGTGCGCCGCGAAGAGCAGTCGTCCCGGCTGCTGCGGTCCGGCGTCGAACCAGACCAGCTGCACCATGATCCCGGCGCCCGGAGCCAGCCGTCCCCAGGCGCCGCGGGCCTCTGCCCGGACGACGGAGCGCAGGGCGTCACTGGTCATCCCGGTGATGTCCACCCGGCGGATCAGCCCGGCCGCCGCGACGCTGCCCCGCGCCGGTATCTCGTAACTCCAGTGGCCGTCCGGTCCGTTGCGGTCCAGGCGGGTCCGCAGCGCGTCGTGATGGTCCAGCACCGTCTGCAGGGCGGTCGCCAGCTCGGCCTCACCGAGCGCGGGAGGGGTCTGAACCAGTACTGACTGGTGGAAGGCGTCGACGGGGCCGCCGCGCTCCTCCAGCCACCGCATGATCGGCGTGGCGGGGAGCGGGCCGACGCCCGCGTCCGCGTCCGTTTCGGTCGGCTGCGGGGGGGCCGACTCGGTCACCGCGGCCGCGAGCGCGGCCACGGTCTTGAGCTCGAACACCTCCTTGGGGGACAGCGCCAGGCCGAGCCTGCGGGCGCGGGCCACCAGCTGGATGGAGACGATGCTGTCACCGCCGAGCCCGAAGAAGCTGTCGTGCAGGCCGACGGACTCCCGTCCGAGCACCTCGGCGAAGAGACCCGCTAGCGTCTCCTCCAGGGGGGTGCGCGGTGCGGAGCTGTCCTCAGCCCCCGCGAACACCGGTGCCGGCAGGGCTTTCCGGTCGAGTTTGCCGTTGGGGGTGAGCGGCAGGTCGTCGAGGACCACGACGACGGCCGGCACCATGTGGGCGGGCAGCGGCCCCTCCGCGTACGCGACCACCTCGGCCGGGTCGACGCTCTCCCCGGCCCGGGGGACCGCGTAGCCCACCAGCTGCCGGTGGCCCGGCACGTCCTCGCGGACTACGGCTGCGGCACGGGCCACCCGCGGGTGCTGCGCGAGCACGGCCTCGACCTCGCCCAGTTCGATCCGGAAGCCGTGCAGCTTGACCTGGTCGTCGACCCGGCCGAGGTACTCCAGCTCCCCGTCGGCGCGCCGGCGTCCCACGTCACCGGTGCGGTACATGCGCGTACCGGCCTCGCCGTACGGGTCCGCGACGAAGCGCTCCGCGGTGAGGGCCGAGCGGTTCAGATAGCCGCGGGCCAGCTGGCCACCGCCGATGTACAGCTCGCCCGCGACTCCGGCCGGGACGGGGCGCAGCGCCGGGTCCAGGACGTAGACGAGGGAGTTCCACATCGGGCGGCCGATCGGGACGGCTCCGCTGGGCGCGGGGTCGTCGGGGCGCAGGCGGTACTCCACGCAGCCGACGGTCGCCTCGGTCGGTCCGTACTCGTTGATGACGGTGACTCCGGGCCGCCGCCTGCGCCACTCCTCAACCACCTCGCCGATCAGCATCTCGCCGCCGACCACCAGTTCCCGGGTGGGTGAGAACTCCTCGGGCAGGACCCCGAGCAGGGCCAGATGCGACGGGGTCGCCTTGAGGAAGGAGGGGCGCGGCGCGCCGGTGCCGGGGCCTTCGAGCGGGGCGACGCGCACACAGCCGCCCGAGACGAGAGGGGCGTACAGCGCGGTGACCGTCAGATCGAAGGAGACCGGCGAGTGCAGGAGGGCGCTGTCGGCGACCGACGGGTAGCGCCGGCGCGCGTCCTCCAGATAGACGGCGACGGACCTGTGGGTCACGACAACACCCTTGGGGCGCCCGGTGGAGCCCGAGGTGTAGATGACGTACGCCGGATGAGCGGCGTCCAGCGGCCGTGTCCGGTCCTCGTCCCGCGGGGCGGTGGCCGGAGAGCGGCGATCCGCGGCGACGTCCAGCACGGGTACACCGCCGGGCACGGCAGCCCGGGTGCGCGCGTCGGCGACGACGAGCGCCGGCTCTGCGTCGCCGAGCATGAACGCGATGCGGTCCGCCGGGTATTCGGGGTCTACGGGCACGTAGGCCGCCCCGGCCTTGAGCACCGCGAGCAGCGCGACCACGAGGTCGGCCGAGCGGGGCAGCACCACGGCGACGCGCTCTTCCGGACCGGCGCCGGCGGCGATCAGCGCGTGCGCCAGCCGGTTCGCGCGGGCGTCGAGTTCGGCGTACGTGAGGGTGAGTTCGCCCTCAGTGAGTGCGGGCACATCCGGGGTACGGGTGACCTGGGCCTCGAACATCCCGGGAAGCAGCAGGGCCGGTTCGACGGCGGGGGCCCTGTTGAACTCCCGGACCGCCTGGTGGTGTTCGGCATCTGTCAGCAGGCGGATCTCGTTGAGCCGCTGTCCGGGGTCCGCGACGAACGACTGGAGCAGCCGGATCAGCCGCTGCGCCATCGTCTCGACGGTCGCGCGGTCGAAGAGGTCGGTGCTGTACTCCAGCCGTCCCGCGATGCCGGCGGCGCTCTCCCGGCCGGTCGAGCGCTCGTCCAGGCCGAAGAGCAGGTCGATCTTGGTGACGCCCGGGTCGACCTGCTGCGGTGTGGTGGTCAGTCCGGGCAGTTCCAGCGTGGACTCGGCCGGGGTCTGCACATCCATCATGACCTGGAACAGCGGGTTCCTGGCGAGGGAGCGCTCCGGGTTGAGCGCCTCGACCAGCCGCTCGAAGGGCACGTCCTGGTGGGCGTGGGCGGCCAGCGACATCTCGCGGGCCCGTGCCACGAGTTCGCGGACGGTCGGGTTTCCCGACACGTCGTTGCGGAAGACCACCGTGTTCACGAAGCAGCCGACGAGGTCGTCCAGCCGGGCGTCACCGCGCCCGGCCACCGCGCTGCCCAGGGGAATGTCGGTGCCCGCACCGTGCATGCTCAGCAGTACGGCGACGGCGCTCTGCAGCACCATGAAGAGGCTGGCGCGGCCGGACCGGCCGAGTTCGATCAAGCCCTGGTGCAGTGCGGCGTCGATCTCGAACCGGACGATGTCGCCGCGCTGGCTGAGTTCGCTCGGGCGCGGCCGGTCGGTGGGCAGGTCGAGTTCTTCCGGCAGTCCCGCCAGCGCTGTCTTCCAGTAGTCCAACTGGCGCGCGAGAGGGCTGTCCGGGTCGTGCTCGCCGCCGAGCACCGACTGCTGCCACAGCGTGTAGTCGGCGTACTGCACCGGCATGGGGTCGAAGGCCGGCGACTGCCCCGCCGTACGGGCGGTGTAGGCGCGGCCCAGGTCGCGGGCGAGGGGCGCCAGCGACAGGCCGTCGGCAACGATGTGATGCAGCACGACCAGCAGGACGTGGTCCTCCGGTCCGAGCACGAGCAAGCGCGGCCGGACGGCGAGTTCGGCGGTCAGGTCGAATCCCTCGGCCACCACTGCCGCCACACTCGCGTCGAGCGCCTGGGCCGTGACCGGCTGCTCGGTGAGCACGACCTGCGCGGCGGCCTCGTCCGGGGTGAGGATCTGCTGCCGGGGCGTGCCGTCCGTCTCGGGGAAGCGGGTACGCAGAGTCTCGTGCCGGGCCATGACGTCGAGGAACGCCGCGGCGAGCGCCGCCTGGTCCAGCCGCCCGGTGAGGCGCAGGGCGAGCCCCATGTTGTACGCGCCGCTCGGCCCCTGGAGCCGGTTGACCAGCCAGAGCCGCTGCTGGGTGAGGGAGAGCGGAAGCTCGGCGGGGCGCTCGGCCGGCGCCAGGGCCCGGCGGCGGCCCTCCGCTCCCTCGATGTGCGCGGCCAGTCCGGCGGCGGTGGGCGCTTCGAAGACGGTACGGATGGACAGTTCGACGCCGAAGGTCTCCCGTACGAGGCTCAGCAGGCGTATCGCGGAGAGCGAGTGTCCGCCGAGCGCGAAGAAGTTGTCGTCGGCACCGACCCTGGTGACCTTGAGGACTTCGGCGACCAGCGTGCAGAGCGACTCCTCGCGCGGGGTGCTCGGCGCGCGGTAGGCGGCGGGCTTGGCCGCCTCCGCGTCGCGGTGCCCGGTCGCGTCCGGCGCGGGCGGGGTCCAGACGTCGGGGACAGTCAGTGCGACCGTGTGCAGCTGGTCCGCGGGGTCGGCGGAGGCCAGGGCGGCGAGGAAGTCCACGAGTGCGCCGCGGTGCCCGGCGAGGTCGTCCGGGGTGTAGAGGTCGGCGTTGGCGTGGAAGTCGATGAGGAAGCCGTCGCCGTCGGTACGGTTGTCGACGACGAGGGAGAGGTCTTCCTCGGGGCCGATGGAGAATCCGCGCACCGTGGCGGTGTGGCCTGCGAACTGGAGCCGTTCGCCGTACATGATGAGGTTGATCTCCGGGCCCCACAGGCGCTTGCGGTCGCCCACCATGCTCAGATCGCGGTGGATGTCCTCGTAGCGGTAGCGCTGGTGGCGCAGCACCTGGTGGAGTTCGTCGCTGACCGCGCGCACGAAGCCCGCCACGGTCGCGTCCGGATCCGGAGTCAGGCGCAGGGGCAGTGCGTTGGAGACCATGCCGGGGGTGCGCTTGGCGGCGCTGCCGGGCCGGGCCGCCACCGCCAGGCCGAGGACGATGTCGTCGGCCCCGGTCAGTCGGTGGAGGTAGGCGGCGATGCCCGCCACGACGACGGCCGGCCAGCTGACGCGGGTTTCGCGGGCGAGGAACCGCAGCGCGTCGGCGCAGCCGGCGGAAACCTCACCGGCCTGCCGTACGTGGTCGGTGGGCACCCGGGTGGGGC
>NZ_WMBF01000130.1:0-15190 GCF_019400875.1 Streptomyces anatolicus
CGGTCTGACCAGCCGGGAGCGGGACGTACTGCGCCTGGTCGCGGTGGGCCGCAGCAACCGCCAGATCGCCGAGGAGCTGTTCATCTCCCCCAAGACGGCGAGCGTCCACGTCTCCAACATCCTCGCCAAGCTCTCCGTCACCGGCCGCGGCGAGGCCGCAGCCCTGGCCCACCGGCTGCGGCTCTTCCCACCGGCGAGCCGCCGCTGACCTGCGCCTCTTCGCTCCCGGCCCGTTTGGTGGGGCCTCACTTACGCTTGACGGCAGGAACTCGGCTCCAGGGAGGCGCAGTGTTCAACGCGATAGAGGCTCTGTTCGCACCGGGGCGCAAGCACACCGACGACGAGCGGAAGCGTCTGGAGATGACCCGGGTCGACCTCGCCGACGGCGACCCCGGGCGGGGGCCGATAGACCTGACGTCGGGCAAGGTGGTCGTACGCCCACCGGTCCCGGGGCCCCGCGACGACGACGGCGGGCCTACCTGACCTCCACCTCCAGGATCTTGTCGTCCCCCTTCCCGGGCGTCCCCCGCGAGTCCGTCTCGCTCGTGACCAGCCACAGCTTGTCGCCGCCCGCCGCGAGCACCGTGCGCAGCCGGCCGTGGTCGCCCTTCAGGAAGGCCTGCGGCTTCGGCTCGCCCGCCACGCCCCGTACCGGGACGCGCCACAGCCGCTCGCCGCGCAGGCCCGCCATCCAGACCGAGCCCTCCGCGTAGGCGACGCCGCTCGGTGACGCCTCGGAGGTACGCCACTGGGCGACCGGATCGCGGAAGCCCTCCTCGCCCGCCTTGCCCTCGGCCTCCGGCCAGCCGTAGTTCTCCCCGCCCTTGATCTCGTTCAGCTCGTCCCAGGTGTCCTGGCCGAACTCCGAGGCCCACAGCCTTTTCTGCTCGTCCCAGGCGAGGCCCTGCACATTGCGGTGGCCCAGCGAATACACGGGCGAGCCTTCGAAGGGGTTGTCGGGTGCGGGCTCCCCGTCCGGGGTGAGCCGCAGGATCTTGCCGCCCAGGGACTTCTTGTCCTGCGAGAGGCCCGTCTCGCCCGTTTCGCCCGCGCCCGCGTACAGCATCTTGTCGGGGCCGAAGGCGATCCGGCCCCCGTTGTGGATCATGCCCTTGGGGATGCCCTTGAAGACCGTGTCGGGCGCGCCGAGCTGCTTCCCGGAGGGCTTCTTCTCGTCGTACAGCATCCGGGCGACGCGGTTGTCGGACTCCGTCGTGAAGTACGCGTACACCATGTGGTCCGACGCGTACGACGGGGAGAGCGCGAGGCCCATCAGGCCGCCCTCGCCGCCGGGGGAGACGCCGGGCACCTCGCCCAGCTCCGTCTTCTTGCCCGTCGTGCCGTCGACGCGGGTGATCGTGCCCTCGTCGCGCGAGGAGACCAGGAGGTCACCGCCGGGCAGCGCGGCGAGGCCCCAGGGTGAGTCGAGGCCGGTGGCGAGGGTGCGGGTGACCTTCGCCGAGCCCTTCTCCGGCGGGGGTTCGGCGCCCGGCTTCCCGGTGGGGGACCCGCTCGCGCTCTCCTTCTTCGAGGGGGTCTTACGGTTGTCCGGTCCGTCCGGGCCGCCGGACGAACATCCGGCCGCGAGGGCCAGGACGGCGGCGGTCAACACGGCCGTGACAGCAGGTCGTTGCACGATCAGGATCCCTTCGACGCAGCGCTTCCCCTGTTCATACACCGCCCGCGCCCCGCGCGCTCAGTCCCACGACCCGAGCGCCGCCGGCAGCGCATCGATCTCCGCCAGGTCCGCCCCGGTCAGCCGCACCGCCGCCGCCCCGGCGTTCTCCACCGCCCAGCGCTCCCGCTTGGCCCCCGGTATCGGCACCACATGCCGCCCCTGGGCGAGCACCCACGCCAGCGCCACCTGCGCGGGCGTCGCCCCGTGCCGTTCCGCCACCCGGCGCAGCCCCACCACGAGCGGCTGGTTGGCCGCCATCATCTCGGCGGTGAAACGGGGATGCCGGGCCCGCAGATCGTCCGGCTCGAACCCCTGGCCGGGCGTCAGCGTCCCGGTGAGGAAACCATTCCCCAGCGGCATCGCCGCGAGGAAGCCCACCCCGCGCGCCACGCACCACGGCAGCAGCGCCTCCAGCGCCTCCGGCGACCACACCGACAGCTCGGCCTCCACCGCGCTCACCGGAAAGACCTGCTGCACCCGCTCCAGCTGCCGCAGCGTCAGATCGTGCAGCCCGGACCCGGACCCGGCCGCCCCTGCATTCGACCCGGGCCGCCCCGGCGCCGCACGCCGATGAGCCCGGGCCCCGACCGCGCAGAGCCCAAGGGCCCGCACCTTCCCGGCGGCGACCAGCTCGGCCATCGCGCCCCACGTCTCCTCGATGGGCACCTCGGGGTCGGCGCGGTGCAGTTGGTACAGGTCTATCGTCTCGGTCTGGAGGCGCCGCAGCGAGGCGTCGCAGGCCCGCTTCACATAGCCGGGGCGGCCGTTGGCGACGATGTGCTGCTCACCCACGAGCAGCCCGCACTTCGTCGACACGAACGCCTCACCGCGCCGCTCCTTGAGCACCCGGCCGACCAGCAGCTCGTTGGTGAACGGCCCGTACATGTCGGCGGTGTCCAGCAGCGTCACCCCTTGGCCCGCGGCACCCGTGGCGTCCAACGCGGCGTGCACGGTGCGCAGCGACGCGTCGCCGCGCTGCCGCGATCCGGTGTACGCCCAGGTCATCGGCATGCAGCCGAGTCCGACGGCACCCACTTCGAGCGCCCCCGCGCCGATCGTCCTGCGCTCCACCTGGCCGTACCCTCCCACTCCTCGTCCGGAGATCACCCAAACTATCCGCTGCCGCCCCCGGCCCCGGGCGCGGCCTCCCCACGGCCACCAGGTGACCTGGGCGTATTAGCCTCCTGAGCATGACGACAGATGTATGGCTCCCGTTCGAGGCGGACGACATCGACGGCCTGCCCGAGGCGTCTGAGTCGGGCCTCAACTACCGCTACTGGGACGGCGGTCCGGACTTCCCCGCGGACCCGGCCGACTGCGTCTTCTATGTGGTGCCCTATCTGAAGAGCGCCGAGGTCTCCGTGCGCCCCCTGCCCGCGATGACGTCACTGCGCGTCGTGCAGACGCTGACGGCGGGCATCGACCACATGGAGCCGGGCCTCAAGTTCCTCGCGCCGGGTGTGCGGTTGTGCAACGCGCGCGGGGTGCACGAGGCCAGCACCGCCGAGCTGGCCCTCGGGCTGATCCTGGCGTCACTGCGGGGCATTCCGCGCTTCGTCGAGGGGCAGCGGCGGGAGGAGTGGCGGTCGGGGTTCTATCCGGCGCTCGCCGACAAGTCCGTGCTCATCGTGGGGTACGGCTCGGTCGGTTCCGCCATCGAGGACAGGCTCTCCCCCTTCGAATGTGCGCGGGTGGCGCGCGTCGCGCGCTCTGCCCGTGCCACGGAGCGCGGCCCCGTGCACCCGCTCGCCGAACTGCCGGCCCTGCTGCCCGATGCCGACGTCGTCGTGGTCTCGACGCCCCTCACCGAGGACACCCGTGGCCTGGTGGGCGCCGAGTTCCTGGCCCGCATGAAGGACGGCGCGCTGCTCGTGAACGTGGCCCGGGGCCCCGTGGTCGACACCGACGCCCTCCTCGGCGAACTGACGTCCGGCCGCCTCACCGCCGCCCTCGACGTGACCGACCCGGAACCCCTGCCCGCGGGTCACCCCTTGTGGCACGCTCCAGGAGTGCTCATCAGCCCGCACGTGGGCGGCTCCTCGTCCGCGTACCCGCCCCGGGCCCGGCGCCTGCTCGCCGCGCAACTGACCAGATACGCCGCCGGAAACCCCCTCGACAACGTCGTACGGATCACCGGCAGTTGATCGCTCGGAACCGTTTCGCGCACGCTCCGCACTCGAATGCGTGCGCCCCGTGTCCACTTCACCCTTGATCGTCACGGAGCGTAGAAGGGCTATGTCCCTGAGTGACGACCCTGGTGTATCGTCCCGACAGGGGACGCGCCGTGGACCATGCGGCGCCGGGGACGAGAGATCAGACTGCGAGGGGGGCGACGGGCGATGTATGGCCTATGGGCGGACAATCCGACGCGGCGGGACAGTCGCCGCCGACTCCCACACGCACCGATCCACGGACACCCACGCGGACATGGCGGGAGCCCCGCGAGCGGGCGTCACCGCCCCCCGAAGCGACGGCACGGCCACGGCCGGTGCCCGTACCGCACGGACACGGGGGCGGCGCGGACCAGGGCCGTCCGATGAGCGCCCCGCCGGCCACCACCGTCCTCGAAGCGGGCCTGCCCGCGGCGCCGCTGCCCCCGAGGACGCCGTCGGCCCGCCGCCCCCTGCCGGGCGGCCGAGGCCTCGCCTCCCAGCTCGCACTGCTGCTCATCTGCGGTGCGTACGCCATGGGCTCCGCGCTCGGCTGGGGCTCGGGCCGACTCGCCCTGATCATGGGCGACTTCGGCCTCAGCATCGCCGCCGCGGCCGCTGCCATCTCCTGCTTCTGCTACTCCCGCACGCGCCGCAGCCGCTTTCGACCCGCATGGCTGCTCTTCGCGTGCTCCTCCGCGATGGCGGCCCTCGGCAACGGCGTGTGGGGGTGGTACGAAGTCGTGCTCCAGCAGGAGGTGCCGAGCCCCGGCCTCGCCGACCTGTTCTTCCTGTGCTTCGCCCCGCCCGCCATCATCGGCCTGCTCGTGCTCGCCAAGCGGCCGGTGACCAAGGCGGGCTGGGGCTGCCTCGCCCTCGACTCGTGGCTGATCGGGGGCTCGCTCCTCACGCTCTCCTGGAGCCTCGCCCTCGCGCACAACGCCCAATTCGAGGGCCAGTCCGTCGCGCACGCCGCGTACCTGCTCGCCTACCCGCTCCTCGACATCGCGCTGGTCAGCATGGTCCTCGCGCTGCACTTCAGAAGGTCATCCGCCAACCGCACCGCTGTGAACACCGCCATCGGCGCGCTCGCCCTGACCGTGATGTGCGACGCGCTCTTCACCTCGCCGCTGCTGCACAGCAGCTACCGCTCGGGCCAGCTCCTCGACGCCGGCTGGTTCGCGGGATCGCTGCTCCTGGCGTACGCCCCCTGGGCCGCGCCCTGGCACGCGAGCGGGGGAGCGGGCCCGGACCACGCGCGCGTGGCGGCCGACAGCGACCCGGTGGACGCGCGCTCCGCGGCCACCCGGCCCATCGCCGGATCACTGGCCGCCCTGACGCCGTACCTCGCCGCCGCCGTCTGCACCCTGGGGATTCTCTACAACGTCCTGAGCGGCCGCAGCGTCGACCGCGTCGTGCTCTTCACCGCGGGCACCGTCGTGCTCGCCCTCGTCGCCCGCCAGGGCATCATGCTCCTGGACAACATCACCCTCACCCAGGAGCTGGCCCAGAAGGAGAACCACTTCCGCTCCCTGGTCCAGGGTTCGAGCGACGTCATCATGATCGCCGCCCCGAACGGCATCCTGCGCTACGTGAGCCCGGCCGCCGCCGGCGTCTACGGCCGCGAGGCCGAGGAGCTGGTCGGCTCCGAACTAGCCTCGCTCATACACCCGGAGGACCTGGGCCGGGTCGTCCACGAGGTCCGCAGGTTCCTCACCGCCAACCCCGTCGAGGAACCCACCACCCGCATCGAGTGCCGCTTCCGGTCCGGCAACGGCGACTGGCTGAACGTGGAGTCGACCGTCAACCGCCACCACGGCGGCCTGATCTTCAACAGCAGGGACGTCACCGAACGGGTCCGCCTCCAGGCACAGTTGCAGCACAACGCCGAGCACGACCCGCTCACCGACCTGCCCAACCGCGCCCTGTTCACCCGGCGCGTCAGCCAGGCGCTGACCGGCCGCAGAGTGACCGACCGGGGCACGGCCGTGCTCTTCATCGACCTCGACGGCTTCAAGGCCGTCAACGACACCATCGGCCACCAGGCCGGTGACGAACTGCTCATCCAGGCGGCGCGCAGACTTCAGGAGGCGGTGCGTGCGGGCGACACCGCCTCCCGGCTCGGCGGCGATGAGTTCGCGGCTCTCATCGTCGGCGACGGGACAAGGGACCAGGCCGCCAGGGAGCAGCACATCTACGAACTCGCCGACCGGCTGAGAATCACCCTCTCCCAGCCCTACGCCATCGACGGCAACGACGTGCGCGTCGCGGCCTCCATCGGCGTGGCCTTCGCCGAACCGGGCATCGGAGCGGGCGAGCTGCTGCGCAACGCCGACCTCGCGATGTACCGCGCCAAGGCCGCGGGCAAGGGCCGCGTCGAGCTGTACGCCCCCCAGATGCAGGCCGACGTCGTGCGCAAGGCGGAGCTGGCCACCCGGCTGCGCTCGGCCCTGCACGACGGCGAGTTCGCGCTGCTCCACCAGCCCGTGGTCTCCCTCGACGACGGCCGGATCACCGCGGTCGCCGCGCAGGCCCGCTGGCGCTCGGCGCAGGGCATCCTCTTCACGCCCGCCGAGTTCCTGCGGGTCTCCGAGGCCGGAAGCGGCAGGGACGGCGGGAGCGGCAAGGAGGGCGACCGCGCGGCCGAGCTGGGCCGCTGGATGCTCGAAGCCGCCGTCGAGCAGGCCGCCGAGCGCGGCCGCGCCGGGCACGCGGTGCCGGTGACCGTCCGTATGAGCGCCCGGCGCCTCCTGGACCGCGCCATGCCCCTCGGCTCCATCGAGGCGCTGCTCACCCGGCACGGCCTGCCCTCCGGAGGGCTCATCATCGAGCTGGCCGACAGCGACCCCCGGGTCTCCCTGGACGACCTGGAGCGCCGCCTCACGGCCCTGCGCAGGCTCGGCGTCCGGATCGCCCTCGACGGCTTCGGCAGCGGCTACGCGGCGATCACGGCGCTGCGCCGGCTCCCCGTCGACGTACTGAAGCTGGACCGCGGCCTGGTCGAGGGCGTCGTGGAGTCCGCGCGGCTGAACAAGATCACCGCCGGGCTGCTGCGCATCGCGAACGACCTCGGTCTCGTCTCCGTGGCCGACGGCGTCGACCTGCCCGAGCAGGTGGTCGCCCTGCGCGCCATGGGGTGCACGCACGGGCAGGGCGTGGCGTTCTCCGGGCCGCTCGACGAGTACCGGCTGCGCAGGGCGCTCGCGCTCGGTGAGTACCCCGTCCCGCGCGGCCCGGCCGAGCCGGTCCTCGCGGGCGGGCCCTCGGGGACGTACGCGGCAGGCTCCTCGGCGGCGTACGTGACGGGGTCCTCGGCGGCGTACGCGGCAGGCGCCCCCGGGGCCTACGCGAGCGGGCCCGCGGGGGCGTACGCCAGTGCGCCTCAGGGGACCTACTTGGGCAGCCCCTCGGCCTACGCCCGTTCACATAATGAGACCCCCATCCCACCTACTTGACAGGCACTGCGTGCCGGGGGGAGGGTCAATGCCATGCGCACCCGAATTCTCGTACTTGGAAAGCGCGTCGGCTGAAGCTGGGACCGACCGGTCCGGAGACCGGATCCCCAGCGACCGCACCCGGCGCGCTCCCCTCGCTTGCCTCACGGCACGAGGGGTTTTTTGTTGCACTGGCACCCGCCAAAACCCTGCGAAACCCCCGCGAAAACCCTCAGCTTCGAGAAGAGAATGCCGATGACCGAGCAGGCCACCGGGGCCCACCATCCGCAGCCGCGGCCCCGATCCTCAGGACAGCAGTCCGCCCCCGTCGAGCACGTCACGGGCGCGCAGTCCCTCATTCGTTCTCTCGAGGAAGTCGGGGCCGACACGGTGTTCGGCATCCCCGGCGGCGCCATCCTTCCCGCGTACGACCCGATGATGGACTCCACCCGGGTCCGCCACGTCCTGGTCCGCCACGAGCAGGGCGCGGGGCACGCCGCCACCGGGTACGCCCAGGCCACCGGCAAGGTCGGCGTCTGCATGGCGACGAGCGGCCCCGGCGCCACCAACCTCGTCACGCCGATCGCCGACGCCCACATGGACTCCGTCCCGATGGTCGCGATCACCGGGCAGGTGGCCTCCAAGGCGATCGGCACGGACGCCTTCCAGGAGGCGGACATCGTCGGCATCACGATGCCCATCACCAAGCACAACTTCCTGGTCACCAAGGCCGAGGACATCCCGCGCACCATCGCCGAGGCCTTCCACATCGCCTCGACGGGCCGCCCGGGCCCCGTCCTCGTGGACATCGCCAAGGACGCCCTCCAGGCGCGGACGACGTTCTCCTGGCCGCCGCAGCAGGACCTGCCCGGCTACCGCCCGGTCACCAAGCCGCACGCCAAGCAGATCCGCGAGGCCGCCAAGCTCATCACCGCGGCCAGGCGCCCGGTCCTGTACGTCGGCGGCGGCGTCCTGAAGGCACACGCCACCGCCGAGCTGAAGGTCCTCGCCGAGCTGACCGGAGCGCCCGTCACCACCACCCTGATGGCGCTCGGCGCGTTCCCCGACAGCCACCCGCTGCACGTGGGAATGCCGGGCATGCACGGTGCGGTCACCGCCGTCACCGCGCTGCAGAAGGCCGACCTGATCGTCGCCCTCGGCGCCCGCTTCGACGACCGCGTCACCGGCAAGCTGGACAGCTTCGCCCCCTTCGCGAAGATCGTCCACGCCGACATCGACCCGGCCGAGATCGGCAAGAACCGCGCCGCCGACGTGCCGATCGTCGGCGACGCCCGCGAGGTCATCGCCGACCTCGTCCAGGCCGTCCAGGCCGAGCACACCGAGGGCCACACCGGCGACTACTCCGCCTGGTGGAACGACCTCAACCGCTGGCGCGAGACCTACCCCCTCGGCTACACCCAGCCGGAGGACGGCTCGCTCTCCCCGCAGCAGGTCATCGAGCGCGTCGGCCAGCTGGCCCCGGAGGACACGATCTTCGCCGCGGGCGTCGGCCAGCACCAGATGTGGGCCGCGCACTTCATCCAGTACGACAAGCCGGCGACCTGGCTCAACTCCGGCGGCGCCGGGACGATGGGCTACGCGGTCCCGGCCGCGATGGGCGCCAAGGCCGGTCAGCCCGGCCGCACGGTCTGGGCGATCGACGGCGACGGCTGCTTCCAGATGACCAATCAGGAGCTGACCACCTGCGCCCTGAACAACATCCCGATCAAGGTCGCCATCATCAACAACGGCGCCCTCGGGATGGTCCGCCAGTGGCAGACGCTCTTCTACAACCAGCGTTACTCCAACACCGTCCTGCACAGCGGCCCCGAGGACATCGGTCCCAACAAGGGCACCCGCGTCCCGGACTTCGTGAAGCTCTCCGAGGCCATGGGCTGCGTGGCGCTGCGCTGTGAGCGCCCCGAGGACCTGGACAAGGTCATCGCCGAGGCCAACGCCATCAACGACCGCCCGGTCGTCGTCGACTTCATCGTCCACGAGGACGCCCAGGTCTGGCCGATGGTCGCCGCCGGCACCTCGAACGACGAGGTCATGGCCGCCCGCGGGGTCCGCCCCGACTTCGGCGACAACGAAGACGACTGAGACCGAGAGCGAAAGAGAGACCACGAGCCATGTCCACCAAGCACACGCTCTCCGTCCTGGTCGAGAACAAGCCCGGCGTCCTCGCCCGGATCACCGCCCTGTTCTCCCGCCGCGGCTTCAACATCGACTCCCTCGCCGTGGGCATCACCGAGCACCCCGACATCTCGCGCATCACCATCGTGGTGAACGTCGAGGAACTGCCGCTCGAACAGGTCACCAAGCAGCTCAACAAGCTCGTCAACGTCCTGAAGATCGTCGAACTGGAGCCGGGCGCCGCCGTGGCGCGTGAGCTGGTCCTCGCGAAGGTCCGCGCCGACAACGAGACCCGCTCCCAGATCGTCGAGATCGTCCAGCTCTTCCGCGCCAAGACCGTGGACGTCTCCCCGGAGGCCGTCACCATCGAGGCGACCGGCAGCAGCGACAAGCTGGAGGCCATGCTCAAGATGCTGGAGCCCTACGGCATCAAGGAACTGGTCCAGTCCGGCACCATCGCCATCGGCCGCGGCTCCCGCTCCATCACGGACCGCAGCCTGCGGGCGCTCGACCGCAGCGCCTGACCCCGGGCTCCCGGTACCCCTCTCGGATACCGAGACCCCTGAACTTCCCTCCCTGAGCCCGCCGTACGGTGGGACGCAACACCAGCACACATAGGAGATTCCCAGTGGCCGAGCTGTTCTACGACGACGACGCCGACCTGTCCATCATCCAGGGCCGCAAGGTCGCGGTCATCGGCTACGGCAGCCAGGGCCACGCCCACGCGCTGTCGCTGCGCGACTCGGGTGTCGACGTCCGCGTCGGTCTGCACGAGGGCTCCAAGTCCAAGGCCAAGGCCGAGGAGCAGGGCCTGCGGGTCGTCACCCCCGCCGAGGCGGCGGCCGAGGCCGACGTCATCATGATCCTGGTGCCGGACCCGATCCAGGCCCAGGTCTACGAGGAGTCCATCAAGGACAACCTCAAGGACGGCGACGCCCTGTTCTTCGGCCACGGCCTGAACATCCGCTTCGGCTTCATCAAGGCCCCCGAGGGCGTCGACGTCTGCATGGTCGCGCCCAAGGGCCCGGGCCACCTCGTCCGTCGTCAGTACGAGGAGGGCCGCGGCGTTCCGTGTATCGCGGCCGTCGAGCAGGACGCGACCGGCAACGGCTTCCCGCTGGCTCTCTCGTACGCCAAGGGCATCGGCGGCACGCGTGCGGGCGTCATCAAGACGACCTTCACCGAGGAGACCGAGACCGACCTCTTCGGCGAGCAGGCCGTGCTCTGCGGCGGCACCGCCGCGCTGGTCAAGGCGGGCTTCGAGACGCTGACCGAGGCGGGCTACCAGCCGGAGATCGCGTACTTCGAGTGCCTCCACGAGCTGAAGTTGATCGTCGACCTCATGTACGAGGGCGGCCTGGAGAAGATGCGCTGGTCGGTCTCCGAGACCGCCGAGTGGGGCGACTACATCACCGGCCCGCGGATCATCACGGACGCCACCAAGGCCGAGATGAAGAAGGTCCTGACGGAGATCCAGGACGGCACGTTCGCCCAGCAGTGGATGGACGAGTACCACGGTGGTCTGAAGAAGTACAACGAGTACAAGTCGCAGGACGAGAACCACCTGCTGGAGACCACGGGCAAGGAGCTGCGGAAGCTGATGTCCTGGGTCAACGAGGAGGCCTAGTCCGCGCCGGGTCCGGGGCACCGCCTCGGGGCTCCGCCCCGGACCCCGCTCCTCAAACCCCGGAGGGGCTGATTCCTGGCTTCCGTCGTTGTCCAACCCGTCCAGCCACGGACGGGTGATCCTTCCGTAGAGGCGCATGCCGAGGGCGTTGGCGCCACTATGCTTCTGTTCAACATTCGCGTCGGGCCCACAGCGTCGTGCGTCTTCCACGCGGCTAGCACCCTCCACCGCCTGCGGCCGTCGGGACGGCCGTCCGCAATGGACTTGTGAGGACTCACGTGAGCACTGCTGCCACCGGCAAACCCGTCGTACTCATCGCTGAAGAGCTGTCGCCCGCCACCGTCGACGCCCTGGGCCCGGACTTCGAGATCCGGCAGTGCAACGGCGCGGACCGCGCCGAGCTGCTGCCCGCGATCGCCGACGTCGACGCGATCCTGGTCCGCTCCGCGACCAAGGTCGACGCCGAGGCCATCGCCGCCGCCCGGAAGCTGAAGGTCGTCGCCCGCGCGGGCGTCGGCCTGGACAACGTGGACGTGTCCGCCGCCACCAAGGCCGGCGTGATGGTCGTCAACGCCCCGACGTCGAACATCGTCACCGCCGCCGAGCTGGCCTGCGGCCTGCTCCTGGCCACCGCGCGCAACATCCCCCAGGCCAACGCCGCCTTGAAGAACGGCGAGTGGAAGCGCTCCAAGTACACGGGCGTCGAGCTTGCCGAGAAGACCCTCGGTGTCGTGGGCCTCGGCCGCATCGGCGCCCTCGTCGCGCAGCGCATGAGCGCCTTCGGTATGAAGGTCGTCGCCTACGACCCGTATGTGCAGCCCGCGCGCGCCGCCCAGATGGGTGTGAAGGTGCTGTCGCTGGACGAGCTGCTTGAAGTCTCCGACTTCATCACCGTCCACCTGCCGAAGACCCCCGAGACGCTCGGTCTCATCGGCGACGAGGCGCTGCACAAGGTCAAGCCGACCGTCCGCATCGTCAACGCCGCGCGCGGCGGGATCGTCGACGAGGAGGCGCTGCACTCCGCCCTCAAGGAGGGCCGCGTCGCGGGCGCCGGTCTGGATGTGTACGCGAAGGAGCCCTGCACGGACTCCCCGCTCTTCCAGTTCGACCAGGTCGTCTGCACCCCGCACCTCGGCGCCTCCACGGACGAGGCGCAGGAGAAGGCGGGCGTCTCCGTCGCCAAGTCGGTGCGCCTCGCGCTCGCCGGTGAGCTGGTGCCGGACGCGGTGAACGTCCAGGGCGGCGTCATCGCCGAGGACGTGCGCCCCGGTCTGCCGCTCGCCGAGAAGCTCGGCCGCATCTTCACCGCGCTCGCCCAGGAGGTCGCGGCCCGCCTCGACGTCGAGGTGTACGGCGAGATCACCCAGCACGACGTGAAGGTGCTCGAACTCTCCGCGCTCAAGGGCGTCTTCGAGGACGTCGTCGACGAGACCGTGAGTTACGTGAACGCGCCGCTCTTCGCCCAGGAGCGCGGTGTCGAGGTGCGCCTGACCACCAGCTCCGAGTCGCCCGACCACCGCAATGTGGTCACGGTGCGCGGCACGCTCTCCGACGGCGAGGAGATCGCGGTCTCCGGCACGCTGGCCGGACCCAAGCACCTCCAGAAGATCGTCGCCATCGGTGAGTACGACGTGGACCTGGCCCTCGCCGACCACATGGTCGTCCTGCGGTACGCCGACCGCCCGGGTGTCGTCGGCACCGTCGGCCGCGTCCTCGGCGAGGCCGGCATCAACATCGCCGGCATGCAGGTCGCCCGTGCGGACGTGGGCGGAGAGGCGCTGGCCGTGCTCACCGTCGATGACACCGTGCCGCAGTCGGTGCTGACCGAGCTTGCCGAGGAGATCGGCGCGGAGTCCGCGCGTGCGGTGAATCTCGGCGACTAGCGCGGGCTGCGAGCCGGCGGCGCCGTCATCACCGGCTCCGCCGAGTTCGTCCTCAAACGCCGGACGGGCTGGATTTGGCTTCGGTGAGTCTGTTCTCTGACGCCGGGTGGGCTGGGTGCTTCTCCAGTCCGCCCGGCGTTTCGTTTTCCCCCGTGTCCGCCCCGCGCAGCGCGCTCGCCGCCAGTGTGGCCGCCGCCACGAGGATCGCCGCTCCCGTCAGCGCGGCGACATGCATGCCGCCGGTGAAGGCCTCGCGGGCCGAGGTCAGGAGAGCGTCCGCCGTGCGGGCGGGCAGATGGTGCGCGGCCGCCACCGCGCCGCCCAGCGTCTCGCGGGCCTGGGCGGGGGCCCAGTCGGGGATCTGGTTCCGGTAGACCGCGTTGCCGATGGAGCCGAGCAGCGCCATGCCCATCGCGCCGCCGAACTCCTGCCCCGTCTCCAGGAGCGAGGACGCGGTGCCCGCCTTCTCGGCCGGGGCGGCGCCGAGCGCCAGATCGGTGAGCTGTGAGCCGACGACGACCGCGCCGCAGGCCAGTACGCCCGCCCCGGCGAGGACCAGCCACAGGGAGTCGGTGCCGGTCAGGAAGAGAAGGGCGTAACCGCAGGCGGAGAGGGTGAAACCGGCGGCGACGACATGGGCGCGGTCCATGCCGCGCTGCACGAGCGCCGTGGCGACGGGGGCGGTGACGCCGATGAGGAGCGAGGGCAGCAGCGACCACAGCGCCGCCTCCAGGGCGCTCTTGCCGAGCACCGACTGCAGATACTGGGTGGTGAAGTACGCCGAACCCATCATCGCCAGCGACGAGACGAGGTGCAGCGAGACGGCGGCGCCGAAGACGCGGCCGCGCCCCCGGAAGAGCTCCGGCGAGATCATCGGCGCGGTGGTGGTGCGCTGCCGGTGGACGAAGAGGGCGGCGAAGGCGAGGCCGACGGCGATCGAGGCCACGTAGGAGACTCTGACGCCCTCCGTCGGGATCTCCTTCAGGCCCCAGACCAGCGGCAGTACGGCGGCCATCGACAGCGGCACGCTCAGCAGGTCGAAGCGGCCGGGTTCCGGGTCCTTGAACTCCGGGATCAGGACGGGCGCGAGGACGAGAAGCAGCACCATCGCGGGCAGGTTGACGAGGAAGACCGAGCCCCACCAGAAGTGCTCGACGAGGACACCGCTCAGCACCGAGCCGAGCGCGATGCCGGCGACCATGACGGCCTGCCAGATGCCGATGGCCTTCGCGCGCTGTCCGGCGTCGCGGAACATATTGCGTACGAGGGCCAGCGTGGACGGCATCAGGGTCGCGCCGCCGATACCGAGGACCGCGCGGGCCGCTATCAGCAGCTCGGCGCTGTTCGCGTACGCGGCGGTGAGCGAGGCCGCGCCGAAGGCGAGGGCGCCGAACATGAGCAGCCTGCGGCGGCCGATGCGGTCGCCGAGGGAGCCCATCGTCATCAGCAGCCCGGCGAGCACGAACGCGTAGATGTCGAAGATCCACAGCTGCTGCGCGCCGCTCGGCCGCAGATCCGCGCTGACCTCGGGGATGGCGAAGTAGAGGACGGAGACGTCCATGGAGACCAGGAGCAGCGGGAGCATCAGGACGGCGAGGGCGGTCCACTCCTTGCGGGTGGCACGGGGGTTCGTTGGCATGGCGGCAACGGTACGTACGTCTTATACGGTTGTCTAGTACGGACGTATAGATCACTTGTATGGATCGCGGAGTAGGGTGCCCCGCATGGGACACCGTGAGGATCTGCTCGAAGGGGCCAAGCGCTGCCTGCTGGAGAAGGGGTTCGTGCGCACGACGGCACGCGACATCGTGAAGGAGTCGGGGGCGAACCTGGGTTCGATCGGCTATCACTACGGCTCGAAGGACGCGCTGTTGGCCCAGGCCTACATCGCGCTCATCGAGAACGCGGGGGACGTGGGGGTGCCCAGCGGCGGCACCGCCGAGGGCGGTTCGCTGGAGCGGTTCCAGGAGGCGTGGTCGAGCCTCCTGAAGACCTTCCCCGAGTCCCGCGGCATCTGGCTGCTCACCTTGGAGGTCGTCACCCACGGTGAACGCCTGGCGGGCGTAAGGGAGTTGCTGGTCAAGGCGCAGAGCGAGGGGCGTGGTGGGCTCGCCGCGCAGTTCATCGGCATCGCCGAGAGCGAGCTGCCCGAGGACGTCGTGGAGAGCGAGGGCCGCTTCTACACCACGCTGCTCAACGGCCTGATGGTCCAGTGGCTCTTCGACCCGGACTCGGCGACCACCGCCGAACAGCTCACGGAGGGGCTGCGGCGGGTGATGGAG
>NZ_WMBF01000853.1:0-1099 GCF_019400875.1 Streptomyces anatolicus
GCCCCCGCCCCCTCGACTTCGGCGTCTACTTCTTCGGGGACTACCCGCAGGACGAGCAGGCGCCCCGGCACGGCAAGTACGACCACCTCCTGGAGACCGCCCGCTTCGCCGACCGCAACGGCTTCCACTCCCTGTGGATCCCCGAGCGGCACTTCCACTCCTTCGGCGGCCTCTTCCCGAACCCGGTGGTGCTCGCCGCCGCGCTCGCCCGCGAGACCGACCGCATCCGCATCAACGCGGGCTCCGTCGTCCTGCCGCTGCACGACCCGATCCGCGTCGCCGAAGAGTGGTCGATGGTCGACAACCTCTCCGGGGGCCGCGTCGGCATCGGCTGCGCCAGCGGCTGGCACGCCAACGACTTCGTCTTCTTCCCCGAGCGCTTCGGCACCCACAAGGAGACGATGTACGAACAGGTCGCCCAGGTACGGCAGTTGTGGCGCGGCGACCCCGTGCGCCGCACCACCGGCGACGGCGAGCAGGACCTGCGCCTGTTCCCGCGCCCGGTGCAGGACGCCCCGCCCATGTACACGGCCGTGGTCGGCAACCCGGCCTCGTACGAACTGGCCGCGCGCCACGACCTCGGCATCGTCACCAACCTCATGACGCAGGGCGTCGACCAGCTCCGCGAGAACATCGCGCTCTACCGCCGTACGCGCGCCGAGCACGGCCTCGACCCGGACGCGGGGCACGTCGCCGTGCTCCTGCACACCTACCTCGCCGAGGACCACGCGGCGGCCCGCGCCGAGGCCCGCGAGCCGCTGTCCCGGTACATGCGGGCGTCCCTCTCCCTGTTCGGCGGCGTCGCCAACAGCCTGGGCCACCAGGTCGACCTGTCGGCGATGACGGAGGACGACCTGGACGTCGTGTTCCGCCGCGCCTACGACCGCTACTGCGACCAGCGCGCCCTCATCGGCAGCCCCGAGAGCGTGCGGCCCGTCGTGGACGAGGTGCGGGCCGCGGGCGCCGACGAGGTCGTCGCGCTGGTCGACTTCGGCGTGGAACCGGCCGCGATGCGCGCCGGCCTGGTCCACCTCGACCAGCTGCGCCGCTCCTGCGAGGCGACGCCCGCCCCGGTGCCGCCTACCCCCTTTCTCTTACA
>NZ_WMBF01000854.1:0-1091 GCF_019400875.1 Streptomyces anatolicus
GGGGCGGGCTGTAGTCGCCCGCCGGGGCGATGGGGCCGGCCTTGGGGCCGGTGCCGTTCTTGGAGGTGTCGTAGCTGATGCCGCCGGCGGTCGCCGTCAGCGACCCGTCCTTCTGATCGCCCGACACCTCGGGCGGGGGTGCCGCGGTGCCGCCGCCGATTCCCTTTTCGGCGCTGGCCGGTGTGGCGGGCAGGGCCATAGCGGCCAGCACCGCCAGCGCTATCAGCGCCGCAGACCTCTGCTTCATGGCTGGCATTTGTCGCTCCCCCGTGTCGCGTTCAGTTGCGTGGTGACCCAGACGCCCGCGTCGTTCCTGGACAGCTTGGCGGCGTAGAGCACGTAGCTGTTCTTGGTGGCGGGGCCCTTGTCGACCTTGTCCTTCTTGAGGTACTTGTCGTACGCCTTGCTCTGGTCCTCGCAGTACGTGAGGGCCGCGGTGCCGCTGTCTGCCGTGACGGTCGCGTCGTAGTAGCGGTAGGCGCCAGTGGTGCGCGCGTCGGCTTTCACGTAGGCCTGGATGTACTTCTGCGCGTTGGCCGCCGCGTCGCCCTCGTAGTAGAAGCGCAAGGCCTTGTGGGTCGGGGCCTTCTCGGCGATGGCCATGTCGATGGCCTTGATCGCCTGTTCCCGGTCGGCCAGGACGGCGTCCTTGGTCTTGTCGCCCGTCTTCGCCCAGCTGAAGGTGAACGTGACGTCGGACGGCAGCTTGATCTCGGGGCGGTCCGCCCCCTGGGCGGGCTCGCTCGGCGGGGGTGACTTCTTCTCCCCGCCCTGCTCGGCGCCCGCGATCTTGTCGTCGCTCCCGGAGGACTTCTCGTCACTGCCGCAGGACGTCAGAAGCAGGGCCGCGGACGCGGTGAGCGCGGCCGTCGCGAGGCGGAGGGGGCGGTTCACTGTCGGCTCCTGGCAGGTGGGGGAGAGGGCGCGGGCTCAGCACGCTAGTGCGAAGCCGGTGCCGATACCAGGGAGATGTGTCGGTAGGAATGGGGCGCCTGGGACGTATCGCCGCAGCGGCGTGTCACAGTTCTGTGCCCACCGCCAGGGGCGGTTCAGGCCAAGGCCCCCGGCCCGCCCCCTCAGCCCTTCACCGC
>NZ_WMBF01000131.1:0-15172 GCF_019400875.1 Streptomyces anatolicus
CCCCGACCCCCTCCGCCGCCACGCCCTACCTCGACGCCGCCGCCATGGCCCGTCTCCTCCCCATGTCCGCCGCGATCGACGCGCTGAAAGCGGTCCTCGCCTCGGGTCTTGACCCGGAGGCGGAACCCGCGCGCGGTGTCGTGGACGTGCCCGGTGGGCAGCTGCTCATGATGCCGTCGGCCACCGCGTCGTACACGGGCGTGAAGCTCGCCACGGTGACGCCCGCCAATCCCGGCCGGGGCCTCCCCCGTATCCAGGGCTTGTACGTCCTCCTGGACGGGGTGACCCACTCGCCCCTGGCGCTCTTGGACGGCACCGCGCTGACGTCGCTGCGCACCCCCGCGGTGTCCGGACTCGCGGTCCGGCATCTGGCCGTGCCCGGCGTTCGCCGCCTGCTGGTCTTCGGGACAGGGCCGCAGGCGTGGGGGCATGTGGAGGCGGTGCGGGCGGTGCGGCCCTCCCTGCAGCACGTCGACGTGGTCGGCCGGAACGCGGAGCGCGTCGCGGCCTTCACCGACCGCTGCCGCGCTGCGGGTCTGTCGGCGGCAGCGGCGGCGCCCGAGGACGTGGCCCACGCGGACGTGGTCTGCTGCTGCACCACGGCCCGCACCCCGCTCTTCGACAGCGCGCTGCTCCCTGGGCACGCGACGGTCGCCGCGGTCGGCTCCCACGAGCCGGACGTCCGCGAGGTCGACGCCGCTCTCGTGGGCCGCGCGACGGTGGTCGCGGAGTCCCGCGCGGTGGCGGCACGGGAGTGCGGCGACCTGCTGCTCGCGGCGGGCGAAGGCGCCTTCGACATGACCCGCCTGCACACGCTGGCCGCCCTGGTCAGGGGTGAGGTCACCCCTGAGGAAGGGCGCCCGCGGCTGTTCAAGTCCGCGGGGATGGCCTGGGAGGATCTGGGGGTGGCGGCTGCCGTGTACGAGGGGTGGGCCGGACTCGGCTGAGCGGTCGGTCTCGGTGGTCCATGAGGGGTGGGCCGATCTCGGCTGATCCGGCATGCCCCGGCTGAGCCGGCCGGCGAGCGGGTCAGCCGCAGCGCGTCCCGCCGCCGTGGGGCGCAGTCAGCGCGACGTCCTCCAGCTTGACGCTCATGGCCGCCCACTTGCCCTCGCTCCCGGTCCCGTCCTGCTCCGGCTCCTGGAAGCCCCAGAGCCAGATCCGTTCCCCCGTGCTCCCGTAGGACAGGACGGGGCGGTCGGTGACGAGCGGGCCGTTGTAGACGGCGATGTCCTTGGTCAGGGGCTTCGCGCACATGAGGGTTCCGTGCAGGCCGTAGTAGCCGGGCGGGTTGCGGCCGTCCCTGACGGCGGCCTCTGCGCTGCTCTGGGCCGAAGCGGCCGTGATCAGGCCGACGAGCAGGGTTGTCACGACGTACAGAGTCGCAACCACGGGAAGGACGAAACCCGGAATGCCGTCGCCGGGAACCCGGCCCCAGTAAGTGTGGCGCGCCCATCCGGCGACGGCCACGAAGACGAGTGCGAAACCCGCGGCCAGCCCGAGCGGCTTCAGTGCCGCGTACGTCATCGAGTACGTCGTGACCGGCACCGCCTCCACGGGTATGCCGAAGCCCGTCGTCAAGTAGAGGGTGTACAGCAGGCGTCCGAACCACGGCACGACGAAGAAGAGGGGTGCGGCGACCACGGGCAGGAGCCAGTGTGCGTTCCTGCTGAACCAGGAGGGGACCAGGGCCCACCAGACCCCGGCTGCGGTCAGGCCGGCACCCACAACGCCCGACATGCCCAGCAGCGTCACCCACAACACGTCGCTACCTGCCACCGGCAGCGCCACCATCGCCCAGTAGCCGCCGATGAGCGGCATCGCCGAGATTGCCGTACCCAGAACGAGCCGACACGGGCGTGACAGGCGGCCATGCGCTATTAACCAGCCGAGGGCCTCGCCAAGAGCGAGTACCAGCGGCAGCGCGGCCCACCGCCACGAGGTCTCGAGGCGTTGCAGCACACCGCCGATGGTCAAACAGACCAAGGCGCCCGCGCAGAGACCAGCCACGCTGAGGCAGCACGCGAGCAAACCGCTCGCCGTCGTGGGATCGGGTGGTAATTGCGGCGCTCCCCCCGGCTGCTGCGACGGGTCGGGTGGGCCGTGCACCTCCTCCGTGGACGCGTCGAAGAGGCGGTCGCCGAAGCGGCTCGCGGTCAGCTCGGCGACGGCGGCGGCACGGTCCGGCGGTCCGGGCAGGCAGACCGCCCGCTGATCGTGAGCGCCGTTCAAGTACCGCGCCAGGCGCAGCACTCGCCGTGCGACGGGGCTGCCCTCCATGGGCGGGGCGAGACGGACGTGGTAGCGCGTGCGCCGCTCGCGGGGTGGCGTGCACAGCGTCGATTCCCGTACCCACAGCGCGAGCGAGCGCCGTGCGGCCAGGCGCTCCACCCGGTGCACCGCGGCCCTGCGCGCCCCGCGCCGGGCGCCGCGCAGCCGTACCTCGACGACAAGGCCGGCACGGCGCTGCCCGACCCGTTCGGCCTCGTGGGCGGTGGCCGCCCTCACCACGCAGCCCTCGGCCACGAGCAGTTCCTCGGCGAGCGCCAACTCGTCGGGGTGGTCGGGCACTTCGACGAGCAGACGGACCCGGCGGTTGAAGTCGGTTGCCCCGATGGTTTCCCTCGTCACGGCGTCGTCGTCGACACCACGTACACCATCGGATGCTCCGGATTCGCGCGGTCCACCACCACGTCCTGGGACGGCGCCGGGTCCTTCTGTTCGTGGGTCAGGCCCGACCAGGGGCCCGGGCCTGTGAACTCCCAGCCGACCACGTTCCGGTCGCGCTTGCTGATGGTCAGGTCCTTCGGCTTCAGCTTGCTCTCGGTCGTGCCGATCCGCTTGAGGAACTTGGCCAGGCCCTCGTTGCTCGTGAGGAACTGGACGTAGAGGCGGCTGGTGCGCCAGTTGTTCGTCTCGTAGTAGGCGACCTCCGCGGAGTACGGCGGGATCGGTACGTCGTACAGGCGGCGCTGCACCTTGGAGGGCCAGCCCTCGGTGAGGCCGGTCGCGGAGTACTTGTCCTCCTTGTCGCGGCCGCTGTTGCGGCTCTGGTTCGCGGAGATCACCAGGTAGCCGGCGGGGATGCCGATGAGGAGCACGATGATCGTCGCCGTCAGCCAGCGGCGGCGGATCATGTGGCGGCGGTCCTCGGTCCTGGCCCCGTCGCGGCCCGGCTCGGGGGCGCCGGGCAGATCCGGGGACGAGGGCTGGCGGGGCACGGTCATCTACAAGGTTCCCTGCGAAGTGCGGTCGTCGGTGCGGCGGGCCTCGGCGTAGCGCTCGTACCGTTCGTAGCGCTCGACGCGGCGGCGGTTGGCGCGGCGGAAGCGGCGGGCGACCAGGCGGGCCAGGTCGGCGGCGCCCACCATGCCCGCCTCGGGGCCGAGCTGGGCGCGGGCGATGCGGGCCTCGGGGCGGTAGCCGCGGCCGGTGAGGTGGCGGCGGAACGCGTCGCGGGCGGGGCCGATCAGGAGGTCGTCGGCCGCGCTGACACCGCCGCCGATCACGAAGCAGGACGGGTCCAGGGCGGCGGCGAGGTTGGCGATGCCGACGCCGAGCCACTGGCCGATGTCCTGGAGCAGCTCCACGCACATCGCGTCGCCCTCGCGGGCCAGCTCGGTGATGAGGGGGCCCGTGATGTCGGGGACGTTGCCCTTGACGCGCTCGATGATGTTGTACGCGACCGGGGAGTCGGCGGCGGCCAGTTCGCGGGCCTCGCGGACCAGCGCGTTGCCCGAGCTGTACTGCTCCCAGCAGCCTCGGTTGCCGCACGGGCAGCGGTGGCCGCCGGGGACGACCTGCATATGGCCGAACTCGCCGGCGACGCCGAACTTGCCGCGCTTGACCTGGCCGTCCTCCAGGATCGCGCCGCCGATGCCGGTGCCGAGCGTGATCATGACGAGGTGGTCCTCGCCGCGGCCCGCGCCGAAGCGCCACTCCGCCCAGGCGGCGGTGTTCGCGTCGTTGTCGACCATGACGGGGACCGCGAGGCGCCCGGAGATGCGGTCGCGGAGCGGTTCGTTGCGCCAGGACAGGTGCGGGGCGAACAGGACACGGTTGCGGTCCGCGTCGACCCAGCCGGCCGCGCCGATGCCGACCGCGTGCACGTCGTGGCGGTCCGAGAGGTCCAGGACCAGCTCGACGATGGTGTCCTCGACGACACGGGGGCTCTTGGACTTGTCCGGGGTCTCCGTGCGGAGCGTCTCCAGGATGTTGCCGTCGGCGTCGACGACGCCCGCCATCACCTTCGTGCCGCCGATGTCGATGCCGACCGTGGGGACGCGGGGCGCCGTCAAGTGGGACCGGCGCTCCCTCGTGCCCACGGTTCGCAAGACGGTGGCTCGGGCGGAGCCGCGGTGTGCGAGGTCGCGGTAGGTGCTCATTGCGGCGATTCTGCCTCACGCTCGCGGGGGCGCGCACAACGGGCACCCCGGCGGGCGCCCGCTATTGCGCCCCGTAAGGGGCGCTTGCTAGCGGTGTTCCAGTTCGTGGCGGAGGTCGTCCAGTTCGCTGCCGCCCGCCATCTCACGGGTGAGATCGTCGAGGGAGATCTCGTCGCGGGTGTAGGAACCCGACATCGTGCCGCGCTTCAAGAGGACGAAGCGGTTGCCGACCAGGTACGCGTGGTGCGGGTTGTGGGTGATCAGGACCACGCCGAGCCCGGCGTCCCGCGCGGCGGCCACGTACTTCAGGACCACGCCCGACTGCTTGACGCCGAGCGCCGCGGTCGGCTCGTCGAGGACCAGGACCTTCGCGCCGAAGTAGACCGCGCGGGCGATCGCCACGCACTGGCGCTCGCCGCCCGAGAGCGTGCCGATCGGCTGGTCCACGTCGCGCAGGTCGATGCCCATGCGCAGCAGCTCCGCCCGCGTCGTCTCGCGCATGAGGTCGACGTCCATGCGCTTGAAAGGGCCGACGCCCTTCGTCGGCTCGGAGCCGAGGAAGAAGTTCCGCCAGACCGGCATCAGCGGGACCACGGCGAGGTCCTGGTAGACGGTGGCGATGCCCCGGTCGAGGGCCTCGCGCGGCGAGCCCAGCCGCGCGTCCTCGCCCTCGATGCGGAAGCCGCCCGCGTCATGCTGGTGCAGCCCCGCGATGATCTTGATGAGGGTCGACTTGCCGGCGCCGTTGTCGCCGAGCACGCAGGAGATCTCCCCCGCGTGCACCTCCAGGGAGACCCCTTCGAGGGCGCGGATGTTGCCGTAGTACTTACTGACGTCGTCCAGCTCGACGAGCGGCGTGCGCTCCGTCAGGGGCGTCGCGTCGGTAGCTTCCGTCATTTCGTCGCCTCCGCGCGCTTGCGGACCCAGTGGTTGAGCAAGGTGGCCAGGAGCAGCATCACTCCGAGGAAGAACTTGAACCAGTCGGGGTTCCACTCGGCGAACACGATGCCCTTGCTGACCATGCCGAAGATCAGCGCGCCCACGGCCGCGCCGACCGCGGAGCCGTAGCCGCCCGTGATCAGACAGCCGCCGATGACGGCCGCGATGATGTAGATCAGTTCGTTGCCGACGCCTTCGCCGGACTGGACGACGTCGTACGAGAAGAGAAGGTGCTGGCCGGAGATCCAGGCGCCGAAGGCGACGCCCATATAGAGGCCGATCTTGGTCGCGGCGACCGGGACGCCGACCGCGCGGGCCGCCTCCTCGCCGCCGCCCACCGCGAAGATCCAGTTGCCTACGCGCGTACGCAGCAGGATCCAGGTGGCGACCGCGATCAGGGCGAGCCACCAGACGATGGTGATCTTGAAGTCGACGCCGCCGATGGTGACCGACGAGGCGAAGACCTCCTTGGCGGAGGAGAAGCCCTCCATGTCGGCGATCGACTTGGTGGAGACCGTGCCGCTGATCAGCTTGGTGAAGCCGAGGTTCATGCCGGTCAGCATCAGGAACGTACCGAGCGTGATGATGAAGCTCGGCGGGTCGGTGCGGGTCAGCATGACGCCGTTGAAGACGCCGACCGCGAGGGTGGCGAGCAGCGAGACGAGGACGCCGACCCAGACGTTCGCCGTCATCTGGTAGCTGAACATCGAGGAGATCAGCGCGGACGTCGTCACCATGACGCCCGCCGACAGGTCGAACTCGCCGCCGATCATCAGCAGCGCCACCGGCACCGCCATGATGCCGATCGTCGAGGCCGCGTAGAGGACCGTGGCGAGGCTGGTGGCCTGGAGGAAGCTGTCGGCGACGACCGCGAAGAAGACGAAGACGGCGACGGCGCCGACGACCGAGCCCAGCTCCGGGCGGCCGAGCAGCTTCTTCAGCGGCGATGTCTTCAGCAGGCGCTCGTCGGCCTTGGTGTCCGGAGCCGGCGCCGGGGCTGTGGCGGTCATCGGGTCCCTCGCTTCGCGTATTCCTCGAGCTCGGCGGCCTGGTCCTTGGTGACGATCTGCGGCCCGGTCAGGACGGGCTTGCCGCCGCCGAGCACGTCGGCGTTGTACTTGTACAGCCAGAGCAGGTCGACGGCCTGGTAGCCCTGGAGGTACGGCTGCTGGTCGACGGCGAAGCCGAGGGAGCCGGACTTCAGGCCCGCGGCGACCTTCTCGTTCAGGTCGAACGTGTCGATCTCGGCCTTGCTGCCCGCGCCCTCCTTGGCCTGCACGGCCGCGTCCGCGAAGGGCGCGCCGAGCGTGACGACCGCGTCGACGGACTTGTCGGTCTGGAGCCGGGCCTCGATGGAGGACTGCACGTCGGGCATGTTGGTGCCGGTCACGTACAGGTTCTGCATCCTGCCGTCGAAGGTCTTCTTGGCGCCCTCGCAGCGCTGCTCGTGGCCGACGTTGCCCTGCTCGTGCAGGATGCACAGCGCCTTCTTCTTGCCGCGCTTGTTCAGCTCCTCGCCGACGGCCTCGCCCGCGATCGTCTCGTCCTGGCCCACGTGGGTGAGCGCGCCGAACTGCTTGGACTCCGCGGAGCCGGAGTTCACCGTGATCACTGGGATGCCCGCCTTCTCGGCGCGGGCCAGGGCGCCCTTCATCGCGTCGGGCTTGGCCAGCGTGACGATGATCCCGTCGACCTTCTTGTCGATGTAGGAGTCCACGAGCTGGGCCTGCTGCTGGGCCTCGTCGTCATGGGCGTACAGGAACTTGATGTTGTCCTTGACGGCGGCCTGCTTGGCGCCGCTCTGGACGATGTCCCAGAACGTGTCGCCGTCGCCCGAGTGGGTCACCATGCCGAAGGTCCAGCGCGGTGTGTCCACCGCCGCCCTGCCCCCGGCGGCCGCCGCCTTGCGGGCGTCCTCGGCGCGCTTGCCGCCCGTGCTGCTGCATCCCGCCAAAGACGCGCCGAGCACCGCAACCAGTACGGCGCCCACCGCGCGTACCCCTGTCTGAACCCTTGCCACGACGCCGTGCCCTTCTTGTTCTGCTCCTCGGTGCGGCCGGTCCGGATCCCCGGCCCCGGCCGCCCAAGTATCGACCACGCGGTTCACGCGTGCGGTCATCGGGTACCGCGGGCGGTGTACTTCTCCAGCTTCGGCACGTCCTTCTCGGTGACGATCGCGGGGCCGGTCAGGACGGGTTTGCCGCCGCCGAGGACGTTGGCGTTGGTCTTGTGGAGCCACAGCTGGTCGACGGCGAGGTAGCCCTGGAGGTAGGGCTGCTGGTCGACGGCGAAGCCGATCTCCTCGGCCTTGAGGCGCTTGACGACCTCGGCGTTCAGGTCGAAGGTCGCGACCTCCGCCTCGCCGCCCGCGTCCTCCTTCGCCTTGACGGAGAGGGCCGCGATCGGCGCGCCGAGCGTCACGACGGCGTCGATGCCCTTGGTGGCCTGGAGCTTCGCGCTGATGGAGGACTGGGCTCCGGGCGCGTTGGTGCCCTCGACGTTCAGGTTCTCGACCGTGCCGTCGAAGGTCTTCTTGACGCCGGCGCAGCGCTGTTCGAGGGAGACGTTGCCCTGTTCGTGGATGACGCAGAGCGCCTTCTTCCTGCCGCGCTCGTTCAGCTCCTCGCCCACCGCCTCACCGGCCACCGACTCGTCCTGGCCGATATGGCCGAGCGCGCCGGACTCCGCGGAGTGCTCGGCCCCGGAGTTAATGGTGACGACCGGTATCCCGGCGGCCTCCGCCTTGGCGAGGACGGACTTCATCGCCTCGGGCTTGGCCAGGGTCACGACGATCCCGTCGACCTTCTTGTCGACGAACGACTGGACGAGCTCGGCCTGTCCCTTGCCTTCTTTGTCGTTGGCGTAGAGGAACTCGACGTTGTCCTTGCGGGCGGCCTGCTTGGCGCCGCTCTGCACGATGTCCCAGAAGGTGTCGCCCTCGCCCGAGTGCGTGACCATGGCGATCTTGAGGCGGGGCGTGTTCACTCCCTTGCCGCCGCCCGAGCCGTCCCCCGACGTGTCCTCGCCGTCCTTGCCGCCGGAACCGCTGCACCCCGCGAGCGCGATCGCCGCGACGAGGGCCGCGGCCGTGCGTGCTGTACGCATGGGACCACCTCTTCTCCCGGCCGCCCGAGTGCGGCTGGGGGAGTTCTAGCGGCGGGCGCGTGGCAGCGTCAATGGGTTTGTCAGAACATTCTTACGAGCGCTGGTCAGCCGGCGCCTACGGCCGTACGAGGAGCTGGAACTCGAACGAGTACCGCGAGGCCCGGTAGACGTGCGCGCCGAACTCGACCGCCCGCCCCGTGTCGTCGTACGTCGTGCGCCGCATGGTGAGCAGCGGGGCACCCGTCGGCTCCGCGAGGCGCTCGGCCTCCTCGGCGGTGGCGGCGCGGGCGCCGACGGACTGGCGGGCGCTGTGCAGGGTCAGGCTCGCCGCGCGCATCAGGCGGTAGAGGCCCGTGGCCTCAAGGCGCTCGGTGTCGAGGTCGAGGAGGCCCGTCGGGAGGTGGTTGGTCAGATACGCCATGGGCTCGCCGTGGGCCAGCCGCAGCCGCTCCACGCGGTGCACCTCGTCGCCCTCGCCGACACCGAGCGCGGCCGCCACCTCGGCGGACGCGGGCTCCAGGGCGTTGCGCAGGACGCGGGTCTGAGGGCGCTGGCCCGCCGCCTCCAGGTCGTCGTAGAGGCTGCTCAGCTCCAGGGGGCGCTTGACCTGGCTGTGCACGACCTGCGTACCGACGCCTCTGCGCCGTACGAGCAGGCCCTTGTCGACGAGGGACTGGATGGCCTGGCGGACGGTGGGCCGGGACAGGCCGAGCCGTCCGGCCAGCTCGATCTCGTTGCCGAGGAGGCTGCCCGGGGTCAGGGCGCCGCGCTCGATCGCCGCTTCGAGCTGCTGGGCCAGCTGGAAGTAGAGCGGGACCGGGCTGCTGCGGTCGACGCCGAGGCCGAGGGTCAGGGTGGGGTCGTCGACCCGCTTGTCCTGAGCTGGTTTGGCGACTGGTTTGGACACGGGCCGAGCGTAGTCCCGGTGGATGATGACGGGAAGTTCTGAAGTCCGGATGTCCGGACAGATGGTTTGTCCGGTCAGTCGGGTTGTCCGGTCAGTCGGGTTGTCCGGCGGTTCAATTGTCCTGACAAAGGATTGACAGGGCGGGGCGGGCATGGCGAGGCTGGGTCCATGCGCATCGGACTGATCGGAACGGGCCGTATCGGCACATTTCACTCCGCGGCCCTGAGCCGTCACCCCGAGGTGACCTCGCTCGTCGTCGCCGACGCGGATCCCGTGCGGGCCGCCGCCCTCGCGGCGAGGACCGGGGCGGTGCCCGCGCCCTCGGTGGACGACGTCTTCACCATCGGCGTGGACGCCGTGGTGATCACGGCGGCGACCTCGGCGCACGCCGAGCTGATCGGCAGGGCGGCGCGTGCGGGGCTTCCGGTGTTCTGCGAGAAGCCCATCGCGCTGGATCTGCCGGGCACGTTGGCGGCGCTCGCCGAGGTGGAGGCCGCGGGCACGGCGCTGCAGCTCGGCTTCCAGCGGCGCTTCGACGCGGGGTACACGGCGGCGCGCGAGGCGGTGCGGTCGGGCCGGCTCGGCCGGCTGCACACCGTGCGGGCGATCACCTCGGATCCGGCGCCGCCCCCGGCCGCGTATCTGCCGCTGTCCGGCGGGCTCTACCGCGACTGCCTGGTGCACGACTTCGACATACTGCGCTGGGTGACGGGCCGCGAGGTCACCGAGGTGTACGCGACCGGGTCCGACATGGGCCCCGCGATGTTCCGCGAGGCGGGCGACGTCGATACGGCGGCGGTGCTCCTCACCCTCGACGACGGCACGCTCGCCACGGCGACCGCGACCCGCTGCAACGGCGCGGGCTACGACGTACGCATGGAACTGGCCGGGGAACTCGACCAGTTGGCGGTCGGCCTGGACGACCGTACGCCCCTCACCTCCGCGGAACCGGCGGGCCCCGCCGCGCCCGTCAAGCCCTGGCCCGGGTTCCTCGAGCGCTTCGCCTCCGCGTACGAGGCGGAGCTAGCGGCCTTCGTCGAGGTCGTACGCGGGGAGAGGGCGAACCCCTGCGACGGCCGCGAGGCGCTGCACGCGCTGCGGATCGCGGAGGCGTGTGAACTGTCGCGGCGCGAGCGGCGGTTGGTGCGGATGAGCGAGATCACGGCGGGCTGAGCCCCTCCCCCGCCCGGCCGAGCCGACGGGGCGTCAGGCCCCTCCGGTCAGCCCGTGGAGAGCACGGTCCCCTGCGCGATGGCGCACAGCACCCCGGAGCCCTCACCTTCGCCCTCGGCGACGCTGAACAACTCGCAGCGGACCACCGCCTGGCGCCGTCCGGTGTGCGCCACGACGGCGTGGGCGACGAGCTTGGCGCCGGTCGCCGGGCGGACGTACTGGATGGAGAACCCGGACGTCAGCACGGCGGGCCCGAGCGTGGTGCCCGCGGCGAACGTGATGCTGTTGTCGGCGGCGTAGGCGAGGACGCCGCCGTGCAGGAAGCCGTTCTGCTGCTGGAGTTCCTCGCGGGCCTCGATCTCCAGCGTGGCCGCGCCCTCCCCGAACCGCGTGATGCGCGCCCGTACGAGCCTGCTGAACGGCTGTCCGTCCAGCACCTTCTGGGCCATGACGAGGTCGATGGGGTCAGGTACGGGGTCGGGTACAGGCTCAGGCGCGGTCATGCCCCCACTACTATCACCGCGCGGCAGGAGATAGAGAGCCCGTCCGGCGATTGAGGACGAACTCGGCGGAGCCGGTGATGGGCGGAGCCGATAGTCGGCGGCGCCCCTCAGGCGTCCTGGTCGAGCAGCCCCGCGTCATGCGCCAACAGCGCGATCTGCACACGGTTGTTGAGGTCCAGCTTCGTCAGGATGCGGGAGACATGGGCCTTCACCGTGGCCACGCTGAGGAAGAGCTGCGCCGCGATGTCCGCGTTCGAACCGCCCCTGCCCACCGCCACGGCGACCTCCCGTTCGCGCTCGCCGAGCGTGTCGAGCCGGGCCAGCGCGCGGCGCCTGCGGTCCAGTTGGGGGTCGGCGCCCGTCACCCGCGTGATCAGCTGGCGGGCCACCGCCGGGGAGAGGACGGGGTCACCCGCCGCGACCGCGCGGACCGCCGCGACGATCTCCGCGGGCGCCGTGTCCTTCAGGACGAACCCGGCGGCGCCCGCCCGCAGGGCGCGCAGGACCTGTTCGTCGGCGTGGAAGGTGGTCAGGACGATGACCTCGGGCGCGCCGGGGCGCTTGCGCAGGGCTTCCGTGGCGGCGAGGCCGTCCATGGCGGGCATGCGGATGTCCATCAGTACGACGTCGGGGCGCACTTCACCGATCAGCGGGGCGACCTCGGTGCCGTCGGCCGCCTCTCCGACGATCTCGATGTCGTCCGCGCCGCCGAGCATGAAGGAGAGCCCGGCGCGCACCAGCGGGTCGTCGTCGACGAGCATCAGCCTGATCGGTTTCATGACGCCCACGGTAGCCAGGCCTCCAGGTGGAATCCGCCGTCGGGGCGGGGCCCGTGGGCGAGGCGGCCGCCCGCGAGCTGGGCGCGTTCGGTGAGTCCGATCAGGCCCTGTCCGGAGCCCGGCACCTTCGGAACGTCGCCGGGCGGGGCGGGGTGGTGTACGGCGATGGTCAGGCCGTCGCCCGGTGCGCCCGTGACGGTGACGGTGACCTCGGCGCCGGGGGCGTGCTTGCGGGCGTTGGTCAGGGCTTCTTGCGCGATGCGGTAGGCGGTGCGGCCGAGGGCGGCGGGCACGGTCGCGGGGTCCGGGACGCGGCTGTCGAGGACGACCTTCATGCCCGCCTCGCGGGACTCGGCGACCAGGGCGTCCAGGGCGGCGAGGGTGGGCTGTGGGCGGCCGGGAGCGTCCGTGTCGCCGTCGCGCAGGACGCCGATCACCTGGCGCAGGTCCTGCAGCGCCTCATGGGCGCTCTCCCGGATGACGCCCGCCGCGCGGGCGATCTCGGCGCGGGGCGCGTCGGGGCGGAACTCCAGGGCGCCCGCGTGGACGCTGAGCAGGGTGAGCCGGTGGGCGAGGACGTCGTGCATCTCGCGGGCGATGGCCTCGCGGGCGAGCCGCTGGGCCTGTTCGGCGCGGAGGGCGGCCTCGTTCTCGGCGCGGATCGCGCGCTCGCGCAGGCTGAGCAGCAGCTCGCGGCGGGAGCGCACGAACATGCCCCAGCCGACGACCGCCACGGTGAACAGCGCGGCGAAGGCCACGGACACGCCGTACGACAGGTCGGCGTCGGGCCGCATCCAGTACGCGAAGGGGACGACCGCGATCGAGGCGCCGCCGATCCACGCGACGTACCGGAAGGGCCGGTGCACGGCGACGGTGAAGAGGGCGACGGCCGCCGCGCCGCCCGCCGTGTCGGAGGCCATGCCGACCGGCACCATCGCAAGGGCGAGCCCCACCGGCCAGCGTCTGCGCAGCCAGACCGCTGCGCAGGCGAGCGCCCCCAGGACCTGGTCGAACTCCGCGAGGCCCTGGGAGATGTGCGGGTTGGCGTCGACCGAGTCGGCGCCGATCACCCCGATGAGGACGGCCGCGACGAAGCAGCCGAAGTCGGCGATCCAGTCGCGCACGGTCCGCCGCGGCCTGCGTCGCGGCCCGCGTCCCGTCCGTCCTGTCCGTCCCCACCGCCCCGACCGCTCGGACCTGTCCGGGTCGAACTCCTGGGCGATGGCGGAGGGCAGCGTCCAAGGGCTCCTCGCCAGGAGCCCGGGCACTGCCTGGGGCTCGGGGGGCTCAGGAGGCTCGGGACGCCCCGTGGGTTCGGTACCGCTCATGGTCGACAAATCTACGCACGGACCGGGACCCGAGGCGGTCTCCGTACGCGATCGTCGACCAAAGTCGCTCGGGCCGCAGACTTTCGGACCGCACGCGGAACGGATCCTCGCCCCGCGGCGGATGTGCGCTCAGCAGCCGCGCGGCGAGGATCTTCGTCATGAAACGGCTACTGGAATTGTTCGGTTTCCTCTCGCTGGTCCAGGGCGCCGGCGGCGTGGTCCACGACCTCACCGACGAGCGGTACGGCTGGGGCCTGCTGCGGCGCTTCGGCCTCCTGGAGAGCTATGAGCTGTACGTGAGCATCGCGCTGATCGTGCTGGCGATCGCGCTGTTCGCCGTCGCGGAGAGCCGGAAGGAGGGCTGACCTCGCCGATGGAGGAGGGCCGGCCTCGCTAACGGAGGAGGGCCGGCCTCGCTAGTAACTGCCGTACTCCGGCCGCCCCGCACGCTCGTACGTACTGATGACGACGCCCGTGGACGTCGTACGCGACTGCGCGAGCCGGAAGGCCGTGGGCTGGCAGCCCTCCGCGAAGAGCCGCTTGCCGGTGCCGAGGGCGACGGGGAACGTCAGCAGGTGCAGCGCGTCGATCAGGTCGTGTGCCAGGAGGGTCCGCGCGAGGTTGCCGCTGCCGTGCATCTGCAGTTCGCGCCCGGGCCGCTCCTTCAGCTCGGTGATGTCCTTGATCAGGTCGTCGCGGCCGATGATCTGGGTGTTGCGCCAGTCGGCGCTGGTCAGGGTGGTGCTCGCGACGTACTTCGGCAGGGCGTTGAGTCTGGTCGCGACCGAGTTGTCGGGCTCGGTCACCGCGGGCCAGTACCCGGCGAAGATCTCGTACGTGCCGCGCCCGAGCAGGAACGCGTCGGCCTGTTCGAAGACCTCGTCGATGAACGCGCCGAAGTCCGCGTCGCCGTAGGGCACCGACCAGCCGCCGTGTTCGAAGCCTCCGCTGCGGTCCTCGTCCGGGCCGCCCGGGGCCTGGAAGACCCCGTCGAGGGTGAGGAACTGGGTGAATGTGATCTTCATGGCGAACGCCTCTCGTCGGGCCGCTGTCCTGTCATCTGCTCAGACCGTGCCATTGCATCCACTGAGACCGTGCCACTTCGTCTACTAAGACCGTGCCACCCGGCGGAAGTCATCGCCGCCGGAGAGCCCCCCGCTTCCCCCGAGGACCCGACAGCCGCGTCCGTTTACCGCCAGCCTCCAGCCGCGCGAACGCCTTTCATTGAATCCGCAAGCACTTAACGGGCGCACAGCGCTTCACCACGCGGAAGAGGTATGGACATGTCTTCTCTCAACGGCAGGACCGCCCTGGTCACCGGCGGCAGCCGCGGCATGGGCGCGGCGATCGCGCTGCGCCTCGCTCAGGAGGGCGCCGACGTGGCGATCACGTACGTACACAGCGAGGCCGCTGCCCACGAGGTCGTCACGAAGATCGAGGCCATGGGGCGGCGCGGCTTCGCCATCCGGGCGGACGCGGCCCATCCGGGGGACGCGGCGGGCGCCGTGGACCGCGCGGCCGACGACCTCGGCCACCTGGACATCCTGGTGAACAACGCGGGCATCGGCGTACTCGGCCCCGTCGGCGATCTGACGCTCGCCGATGTCGACCGCGTCCTCGCCATCAACGTACGAGGGGTCTTCCTGGCCTCTCAGACGGCGGCCGGACGGCTCCGCGACGGCGGGCGGATCATCACCATCGGCAGCTGCATCGCCCAGCGCGTCCCGGGCCCCGGCGGCACGCTCTACGCGACCAGCAAGGCCGCGCTGATCGGCCTCAACAAGGCGCTGGCGCGGGAGCTGGGCGAGCGCCGGATCACGGCGAACCTGGTGCAGCCGGGCCCGGTCGACACCGACATGAACCCGGCGGGCGGTCCCCACGCGGACGGGCAGCGCGCGTTGACGGCGCTCGGCCGCTTCGGTTCCGCCGACGAGGTGGCGTCCCTCGTCGGTTATCTCGCCGGGGACGACGCCGCGTACATCACCGGGACCGAGCTGTCGGTCGACGGCGGGCACGCGGCGTAAGAGCGAGGGGGCAGGGGACGAGGGGAGCA
>NZ_WMBF01000855.1:0-1085 GCF_019400875.1 Streptomyces anatolicus
CCTCCCGCACCGTCCTCTCCGCCGCCCACGTCGTCGCCGACCCCCGCGCGGACATCTCCCCGGACGGCCCGGCCGCCGTCGACTGGGACGCCACGCTCGCCTTCCGCCGCCACCTGTGGTCGCACGGCCTGGGCGTCGCCGAGGCCATGGACACCGCCCAGCGCGGCATGGGCCTCGACTGGACGGGCGCCGCCGAACTCATCCGCCGCTCGGCCGCCGAGGCGAAGTCGGTCGGCGGCCGGATCGCATGCGGCGCCGGCACCGACCAACTGACCCTGCCCGCAAGCCTTCCGCAGGTCAGAAAGGCCTACGAGGAACAGCTCGCCCTCGTCGAATCGGCCGGCGCCCAGGCGATCCTGATGGCATCGCGCGCCCTCGCCGCGACCGCCGCCTCGCCGGACGACTACCTGGAGACGTACGGCCACCTCCTGCGCCAGGCGAGCCAACCGGTCATCCTGCACTGGCTCGGCCCCATGTTCGACCCCGCCCTGGCGGGCTACTGGGGCTCGGCCGACCTGGACGCGGCGACCGACACCTTCCTGGAGGTCATCGCCGCCCACCCCGAAAAGGTCGACGGCATCAAGGTCTCGCTCCTGGACGCCGACCGCGAGATCGCCCTGCGCCGCCGCCTCCCCGAGGGGGTGCGCTGCTATACGGGTGACGACTTCCACTATCCCGAGCTGATCGCGGGCGACGACCACGGCTTCAGCCACGCGCTCCTCGGCGTCTTCGACCCCCTGGGCCCGCTGGCCGCCGAGGCCGTGCGCGCCCTGGACACCGGCGACGTGCGGGCCTTCCGCGCCCTCCTCGACCCGACCGTCGCACTCTCCCGCCACCTCTTCGAGCACCCCACGCGCTACTACAAGACCGGCGTGGTCCTCCTCGCCTGGCTGGCCGGACACCAGACACACTTCACGATGGTGGGCGGTCTCCAGTCGGCCCGCTCCCTCCCGCACCTGGCCCGCGCCTACGAACTGGCCGACGGGCTCGGCCTGTTCCCCGACCCGCACCTGGCGGCCTCCCGGATGCGCGCGCTGCTGACCGTCCACGGAGTACCCCAATGAACACCCCGCCGCCCCTGGCCC
>NZ_WMBF01000856.1:0-1084 GCF_019400875.1 Streptomyces anatolicus
GCGCCCGGGGATCACCGTCCGCGAGCAGCGCGCCGAGCGCCTGCGACAGCGCGGGCCACGCCTGCCTGCTGTACAGGGCCTGGCTGAGTACGCCGACGACGTCCTGGCCCGTGAACTCCTCGCCGTCCATGGAGCGCAGCGGCATCTCGTCCATGTCCCGGATGAGCTGGACCATGCCGTGCCGGGCGGCCCGCGCGTCGGTGCCGAAGACGCATCCCGCGTTCCCCGTGCACCAGGTGAGGAAGTTGTCGAGGGCGGTCTGGCGTCCCTCGGCGGTCACGAGGGACTGCTCGGCGACGGGCTCGGTCAGCGTGTCCACGCCGTCGAGCACCATCCGCCCGACCTTCTTCGGGAACTGGGCGGCGTATACGGCACCGAGCCGCGTCCCGTACGAGAAGCCGAGGTAGTTGAGCTTCTTGTCGCCGAGGGCGGCCCGCATGACGTCCAGGTCGCGCGAGACGTTGATGGTCCCCATGTACGGCAGTACGGGACCGGACTTGGCCTCGCACTCCTTGGCGACCTTGCGCAACTCGGCGAGTACGGCGGCCGGGTCGTCGCCCTCCCCCGCCACGGGCTCGGTCTGCCCGTCGGCGTCCCCGCAGCTGACGGGGTCGCTCTGGCCCACCCCGCGCGGGTCGAAGGAGACGACGTCGTAGCCCTTGCTGAGGAAGCCGAACTCCTTCTGCGCTCCGGCCAGCGCGGAGACTCCGGGGCCGCCGGGGCCGCCGAAGTTCAACAGCAGGGAGCCTCGCGGCTCGCCGCTCGCGCTCGACCTCATCCGGATCATCGCGAGCTTCACCGTGCCGGTGGCGGGCTTGGCGTAGTCCAGCGGAACGGTCACATCCGCGCACTGAACGTCCTTGGCGTGCCCGGTGGCGTCCGCCATGGCCTCGGTCGCGTCCTTGCAGGCGCCCCACTTGATCTTCTGCGTGTAGTACCGCGAAAGGTCGGGGCGGCCCGGCGCCGGTGGGGCGAGAGCGGGGGCGCCCGTTCCCAGGACGGTCAGCACGGCTATAGCGCCGACTGCGACAGTTCCCCGCACGGCAACCTCCCAGGGCTCTCTCCCCAGGCCCACCCTAAGCGC
>NZ_WMBF01000132.1:0-15028 GCF_019400875.1 Streptomyces anatolicus
GCCCCTGACGGGGCGCCCCCACCACCCCGGTACCCGGGACACAGCAACGCCCCCGGAGTGGGTCCGGGGGCGTTGGCGCAGCGTGGCGTACTGCGGGGTCTGTCCGCGATTCGAGGTAGAGGGCTCGAATTACCCTCGCGGGAGGATTGATCAGCTCCCCGGCATACGAGAGAGACGTACTAGCCGGGGTAAAGGCTTCAGCCCTTGAGGGACGCGGCCTTCGTCGCAAGCGCCGACTTCTTGTTGGCGGCCTGGTTCTTGTGGATGACGCCCTTGGAGACGGCCTTGTCGAGCTGGCGCGTGGCCTCACGCGTGAGCTCGGCGGCCTTCTGGGTGTCACCGGCGGCAACGGCCTCGCGGGCCTTGCGGATCGCGGTCTTCAGCGAAGACTTGACCGCCTTGTTGCGCTGACGCGCCTTCTCGTTGGTCTTGATCCGCTTGATCTGGGACTTGATGTTCGCCACGAAAGAGCCTTTTCAGGTTCAGGTACTGCAGAGGTACTGCAGATGAGTGTTATGACACGCGCCTCGACGCTTGAGAGGGCTACGAGACACAGCTGCCCACGGTACCAGCCGCCATCGGACCGGCCCAAACCGAGCGCAGTGCGCCACCCATGGGACGATGGAAGCTACGTATAGATCCGACCCGAGGCTACAGGCGCCTCAAGAGACAGGACCCTGCGTGCCCGCGACCCCTAACAATGTGCCCGAGCCGAGCCGTACCGCCCCGGCTCTGATCCGCAATTTCTGCATCATCGCGCACATCGACCACGGCAAGTCCACGCTCGCCGACCGCATGCTCCAGCTCACCGGGGTGGTCGAGCAGCGCCAGATGCGCGCTCAGTACCTCGACCGCATGGACATCGAGCGCGAGCGCGGCATCACGATCAAGTCCCAGGCGGTGCGTCTGCCCTGGGCCCCGAACGAGGGCCCGGACCAGGGCAGCACGCACATCCTCAACATGATCGACACCCCGGGCCACGTGGACTTCACGTACGAAGTCTCACGTTCGCTCGCGGCCTGTGAGGGCACGATCCTCCTGGTCGACGCGGCCCAGGGCATCGAGGCGCAGACTCTCGCCAACCTCTATCTGGCGATGGAGAACGACCTCAAGATCATCCCGGTCCTCAACAAGATCGACCTGCCGGCCGCCCAGCCGGAGAAGTTCTCGGAGGAGCTGGCCAACCTCATCGGCTGCGACCCCGCCGACGTCCTGAAGGTCTCCGCGAAGACCGGCATGGGCGTCGAGGCGCTGCTCGACAAGGTCGTCGCCGAGATCCCGCCGCCGGTCGGCGTCGCCGACGCGCCCGCGCGCGCGATGATCTTCGACTCGGTCTACGACTCCTACCGCGGCGTCGTGACGTACGTACGAGTGGTCGACGGCCAGCTCAACAAGCGCGAGCGCATCCGGATGATGTCCACCGGCGCCACGCACGAGCTGCTCGAGATCGGTGTGTCGTCCCCCGAGATGACCCCGGCCGACGGCATCGGCGTCGGCGAGGTGGGCTACATCATCACCGGCGTGAAGGACGTCCGTCAGTCCAAGGTCGGTGACACGATCACCTCCCTGCACAAGGGCGCCACCCAGGCCCTCGGCGGCTACAAGGACCCGAAGCCGATGGTGTTCTCGGGTCTGTATCCGCTGGACGGCTCGGAGTACCCGGACCTGCGCGAGGCCCTCGACAAGCTCCAGCTCAACGATGCCGCGCTGGTGTACGAGCCGGAGACCTCGGCCGCGCTCGGCTTCGGCTTCCGCGTCGGCTTCCTCGGGCTGCTGCACCTCGACGTCATCCGCGAGCGCCTCGAACGGGAATTCGGGCTCGACCTGATCGCCACCGCCCCCAACGTGGTCTACCGCGTGATCATGGAGGACGGCACCGAGCACACGGTCACCAACCCGAGTGAATTCCCCGAGGGCAAGATCGACGAGGTCTACGAGCCCGTCGTGCGCGCCACGATCCTCGCGCCGAGCGAGTTCATCGGCTCGATCATGGAGCTGTGCCAGAACCGGCGCGGCGTCATGCTCGGCATGGACTACCTCTCCGAGGACCGCGTCGAGATCCGCTACACCCTGCCGCTCGCCGAGATCGTCTTCGACTTCTTCGACCAGCTGAAGTCCAAGACGCGCGGATACGCCTCGCTGGACTACGAGCCCACCGGCGAGCAGTCGGCCCAGCTCGTCAAGGTCGACATCCTGCTCCACGGCGACAAGGTCGACGCCTTCTCCGCCGTGACGCACAAGGACCAGGCGTACGCGTACGGCGTGCGGCTCGTCGCCAAGCTGCGCGAGCTGATCCCGCGGCAGGCCTTCGAGGTGCCCGTGCAGGCGGCCATCGGCTCCCGGGTCATCGCCCGCGAGACCATCCGCGCCATCCGCAAGGACGTCCTCGCCAAGTGCTACGGCGGTGACATCTCCCGTAAGCGCAAGCTCCTGGAGAAGCAGAAGGAGGGCAAGAAGCGGATGAAGATGGTCGGCTCCGTCGAGGTGCCGCAGGAAGCCTTCATCGCGGTGCTCTCCAGCGACGACAGCGGTCCGGGCAAGGCGAAGAAGTAGCCTCTGGAGAAGCAGTCCGGTCGCGGTTCCGCCGCTGCCACGCGGGCCCGGTGCGTACGACGCGCCGGGCCCGTTCGTATGACCGTCCGGGGGATTTTCGTGTCCGGAAGAAGTGAGAGGCAGCTGCCCCTTACGCACCGGGCGTCGGCGCTCTACTCTGATCTCCACTCGTAGGTTACTCGCAAGTTAAACAAGTGGCCGACAGGGCAGCAGTAGACGTAAGCAGAGCCGCCGCCAGCCAGATCGCCGCACCGTCGTGGGCCCGGAGGATGTCGTGAGCGACACACAGACCTTGATCGAGAACCGTCCGCCCTCGGTGGCGCATCTCTTCCTGGAGCGCGTGGCGGCCACGCCGGACGCCGAGGCCTACCGCTACCCGGTCCCGGCCCCGTCCGGCGCGGGCCCCGACGACTGGAAGTCGCTCAGCTGGTCGCAGGCCGCCGACCGCGTCTTCGCCATCGCCGCCGGCCTCATCGAGCTGGGCCTCAGGCCGGAGGACCGGGTCGCCCTCGCCTCCGCCACGCGGGTCGAGTGGATCCTGGCCGACCTCGGCATCATGTGCGCGGGCGCTGCCACCACGACCGTCTACCCGCAGACCAACGCCGAGGAGTCCGCGTACATCCTCGCCGACTCCGACAGCCGCGTGCTGATCGCCGAGGACGCGGCCCAGCTCGCCAAGGCGCGCGCGAAGCGGGCCGAGCTGCCCGAGCTGCGGCACGTCATCGTGATCGACGCGGAGGGCGCGAGCCCTGCCGAGGGCGACCCGGAAGGCTGGGTGCTCACGCTCGCCGACCTGGAGGCCCTGGGCGCCGCCCACCTGGAGAAGAACCCCGAGGCCGTCAAGGACCGGGTCGCGGCGATCACCAAGAGCCAGCTCGCCACGATCATCTACACCTCCGGCACCACGGGCCGCCCCAAGGGCGTGCGCCTGCCGCAGGACAACTGGTCGTACATGGCGAAGGCCATCGCGGCGACCGGCCTGCTCGGCCCCGACGACGTGCAGTACCTGTGGCTGCCGCTCGCACACGTCTTCGGCAAGGTGCTGACCTCCGGGCAGATCGAGCTGGGGCACGTCACCGCCGTAGACGGCCGCGTGGACAAGATCATCGAGAATCTGCCGGTGGTCCAGCCGACGTACATGGCCTCCGTCCCCCGCATCTTCGAGAAGGTCTACAACGGCGTCGCCGCCAAGGCCCGGGCCGGCGGCGGGGCCAAGTACAAGATCTTCCAGTGGGCCGCCGAGGTCGCCCGCGAGTACGCGAAGGTCAGCCAGGACAACTTCCGGAGGACCGGCAACGCCTCGGTGCCCTTCGGGCTGCGCGCCAAGCACAAGGCCGCCGACGCGCTCGTCTACTCCAAGCTGCGCGAGGCCTTCGGAGGGCGGCTGCGCGCCGCCGTCTCCGGATCGGCCGCCCTCGCCCCCGACATCGGGTACTTCTTCGCGGGCGCCGGCATCCACATCCTGGAGGGCTACGGCCTCACCGAGTCCTCCGCCGCCTCCTTCGTCAACCCCGGCGAGGCCTACCGCACCGGCACCGTCGGCAAGCCACTGCCCGGCACCGAGGTGCGCATCGCCGACGACGGCGAGATCCTGCTGCGCGGCCCCGGCATCATGGAGGGCTACCACGGCCTGCCGGAGAAGACGGCCGAGGTCCTGGAGTCCGACGGGTGGTTCCACACCGGGGACATCGGGGAGCTGTCCGTCGACGGCTATCTGCGGATCACCGACCGCAAGAAGGACCTCATCAAGACCTCCGGCGGCAAGTACGTCGCGCCCGCCGAGGTCGAGGGCCAGTTCAAGGCCGTGTGTCCGTACGTCTCCAACATCCTGGTGCACGGCGCCGACAAGAACTTCTGCGCGGCGCTGATCTCCCTGGACGAGCCCGCGATCCTGGCTTGGGCAGAGGAGAACGGCCTGGGCGGCAAGTCGTACGCCGAGGTCGTCGCCGCCCCCGCCACGGTCGAGCTGATCGAGGGCTATGTGAAGCAGCTCAACGAAGGCCTCCAGCGCTGGCAGACCATCAAGAAGTTCCGCCTCCTGCCGCGCGACCTGGACGTCGAGCACGGCGAGCTGACGCCGAGCCTGAAGCTGAAGCGCCCGGTCGTCGAACGGGAGTACAAGCACCTGATCGACGAGATGTACGCGGGCTCGCGCGAGGCCTGAGGACAGGCCGGCTAGCGGCAGCGGCGCATCTCCCGCACCAGCTCCTCCATGTGCGTCACGTGGTGGCGCAGCTCCACCACGTCCTGGAGGCCGCTCGCCGCCATCTGCGTCTCGATCGCGGACAGGCGCGCGGCCAGCTCGTCGAACTGGAGCTGCTCGCGGGCCAGTACCTGCTCCAGCTGCCGGTTCTTGCGGTGCAGTTCCAGGAAGACCATGACCTTGGCGCGCAGCACCCAGGGGTCGAACGGCTTGGTGAGGAAGTCGGCGGCGCCGGTCGCATAGCCGCGGAAGGCGTAGCCGGCGTCGTGGTCGGTGCCCGTCAGGAAGATGATGGGCACGTCCTTGGTCTGGTCGAGGCGTTTGATGTTCGCCGCGGTCTCGAAGCCGTCCATGCCCGGCATGCGCACGTCCAGGAGGATCAGGGCGAAGCGCCCGCGCAGGAGCGCCTTCATCGCCTCCTCGCCCGAACGGGCCCGCACCAGCGGCTCGTTCAGGGAGGCGAGGACTGCTTCGAGGGCCAGCAGGTTGTCCTCCATGTCGTCGACAAGGAGGATGCTCGCTCGGTGATCGGCCACGGGCTCTGCGCTCATGTCGGGGTCTCTGCGCTCATGTCGGGGTCTCTGCGCTCATGTCGGGTTTCACTCGTCTCGGGAGTGCCTCAGTCGGATGCCGGTTCGTCGGCGGTGGCGCCCTCGGGGTCCAGCAGGGCGCAGACGACACGGAGGAGCTGATCCACGTCCACGGGCTTGGGGACGTAGTCGGTGGCGCCCTGGGAGATGGCCTTCTCGCGGTCCCCGGGCATGGCCTTCGCGGTAAGGGCGACGATGGGCAGGCCCCGCCACCGGGGGCTGTCGCGGATGGCGGCCATCGTCTCGTAACCGTCCATCTCCGGCATCATGATGTCCATCAGGACGATGTCGACGTCCGGGTTGCGCTCCAGGGTCTCGATGCCCTCGCGGCCGTTCTCCGCGTAGAGGACGGGCATGCCCACCCGGCCGAGTACGTGGGTGAGCGCGAAGACGTTGCGGATGTCGTCGTCGACGATCAGCACCCGGCGCCCCGGGAGCAGTCGGCCCGCGCGGCCCTGCCGCCACTCCTCCAGTTTGGTGGGGGTGGGCCAGCTGTCGTCGGGTTCGAGGCTGGTGTGCGGGCGCAGCACGGCCGGCTCTTGAGGCTCCGGCAGCTGCCGGGCGTGCGCCGCGGCGAACGCGACGGCGGCCGCGCTGTGGCCCGGGTGCACGACGGGCACGTACAGCGAGAAGGTGGAGCCCTGGCCGGGGTTGCTCTCGGCGGTGATGCGGCCGCCGAGCAGGCCCGCGATCTCGCGGCTGATGGAGAGGCCGAGGCCGGTGCCGCCGTACTTGCGGTTGGTGGTGCCGTCGGCCTGCTGGAACGCCTCGAAGATCACCGGCAGTTGCTCGGCGGGGATGCCGATGCCGGTGTCGCGCACGGCGAAGCAGAGCAGTTCCTCGCTGTCGTGGCCGACCCGGCTGACGCGCAGCTCGACGCTGCCCGCCGAGGTGAACTTGACCGCGTTCGACAGGAGGTTGCGCAGGATCTGCTGGAGGCGCTGCTCGTCCGAGAACATCTCGCGCGGCACGTCCTCGCCGACCGACACGTCGAAGGCCAGGCCACGGTCGAGGGTGAGCGGGCGGAACGTGGCGTGGACGTAGTCCAGGACCTTGATCAGCGGGAGCTTCTTTGGCCGTACGTCCATCCGGCCGGCCTCGATCTTCGACAGGTCCAGGATGTCGTTGATGAGCTGGAGCAGGTCGGAGCCCGAGCGGTGGATCGTCGTCGCGAACTGCACCTCTTGGTCGGAGAGGTTTCCGTCCGGGTTGTCGGAGAGCAGCCTGGCCAGGATCAACAGGGAGTTGAGCGGCGTGCGCAGCTCGTGCGACATGTTCGCCAGGAACTCCGACTTGTACTGGGAGCTGGTGGCGAGCAGCGCGGCCTTCTCCTCCAGCTCCGCGTTCGAGCGGCGCAGCTCGGCCTGCTGGCGCTGGAGTTCGTCCGAGCGCTCCTGGAGCTGGGTGGCCAGGCGCTGGGACTCGCCGAGGAGTGACTCCGTACGGGAGTTGGCGATGATGGTGTTGATCGCGACGCCGATGGTGTTCACGAACTGGTCGAAGAAGGCCAGGTGGACGTCGGAGAAGCGGGAGAACGTGGCCAGTTCGATCACGCCGAGCAGCTTGTTCTCGAAGAGGATCGGGATGATCACGACCGTGGCGGGGGCCGCGTCGCCGAGCCCTGAGTGGATCTTGATGTACTCCGGCGGGACGTTCTCGACGAGGATGCGCTTCTTCTCCAGGGCCGCCTGGCGCACCAGGCCCTGCGCGGGCATCCCGCCGGTGTCGACGACCGAGTCCTGCGCCGCGCCGTACCCCGCGATGAAGGCGAGGCCCTTCGCGGTGACCTGGGTGGGTCCAGGGCCCTCAGCGGTGTCCGGGTCGGCCAGGAAGAAGGCGCCGTACTGGGCGTTCACCAGCGGGGTCAGCTCGCGCAGGATGAGGTCGGCGACCTCCATCAGATCGCGGTGGCCCTGCATCAGACCCGCGAGGCGGGCGAGGTTGGACTCCAGCCAGTCCTTGGCGCGGGTGGTCTCGCGGAGGTTGGAGACCATGAGGTTGATGTTGTCCTTGAGGTCGGTGACCTCGCCGCGCGTCTCCACCGTGATGGCGCGGGTCATGTCGCCCTGTGCCACGGCGGAGGCGACCTCGGCGATCGCGCGGACCTGGGTGGTGAGGTTCAGCGCCAGCTCGTTCACGTTCGTCGTCAGGCGCTTCCACGTGCCGTAGACGCCCTCGACCCGGGCCTGGCCGCCCAACTGGCCCTCGGAGCCGACCTCGCGGGCCACGCGCGTGACCTCCGAGGAGAACGAGGAGAGCGTGTCCACCATGGTGTTGATGGTGGTCTTCAGCTCCAGGATCTCGCCGCGCGCGTCCACGTCGATCTTCTTGGAGAGGTCGCCCTGGGCGACGGCGGTCGCGACCTGCGCGATGTTGCGGACCTGGCCGGTGAGGTTGTCGGCCATGTAGTTGACGTTGTCGGTGAGGTCCTTCCACACCCCCGACACCCCGAGCACCTGCGCGCGGCCCCCGAGCCGCCCGTCCGTGCCGACCTCGCGGGCCACGCGCGTCACCTCGTCGGCGAAGGCGCGCAACTGCTCGACCATGGTGTTGACGGTGTCCTTCAGCTCAAGGATCTCGCCGCGCGCGGTGACCGTGATCATCTTGGAGAGGTCGCCGTTGGCGACGGCGGTGGTGACCTGGGCGATGTTGCGGACCTGGGAGGTGAGGTTCGACGCCATGAAGTTGACGTTGTCGGTGAGGTCCTTCCATACGCCGGAGACGCCTCGCACCTGGGCCTGCCCGCCCAGGTTGCCCTCCGTGCCGACCTCGCGCGCCACCCGCGTCACCTCGGCGGCGAACGCGGACAACTGCTCCACCATGGTGTTCACGGTCAGCTTCAGTTCGAGCAGTTCGCCGGTGGCCTCGACCTTCACCGTGCGCGTCAGGTCGCCCTGCGCCACCGCCGTGGTGACCAGGGCGATGTCGCGCACCTGCGCGGTGAGCCGCGAGGCCATCGTGTTGACGGCCTCCGTCACGTCACGCCAACTGCCGGAGAGGCCCCGCACCTTGGCGCGCCCGCCGAGCCGCCCCTCCGTGCCCACCTCGCGGGCGACGCGGGTGACCTCGCCGGTGAAGAGGGACAGCTGGTCGACCATCGTATTGACGGCGCGGCCCAGGCGGCGCAGGTCGCCCCGCAGCTCACGGCTGCCGTCGTGCAGGTCGACGCGCTGGGTGAGGTCGCCGCCCGCCACCGCGTTCAGCACCCGGGTGGCGTTGGCGGCCGGGGCCACCAGCGAGTCGAGCAGGGAGTTGACCTCCTGGATGCGGGCGGCCCACCTGCCCTGCCCCGGGCTCGGGGTGAACCGCTCGTCCAGGCGGCCGTGCCGGATGATCTCCCTGCGCACCCGGACCAGTTCGCCGTCGAAGTGCAGTGAGCGGTCGAGCAATTCGTTGTAGAGCGCGAACAGCTCGGCGGCGACGCCGTCGCCGACCGGCGCGACCTTCGTGAACTCCCCGTCGCGCGCGGCGCGCATGGCGGCGAGCAGCGCCATGGTGCCGCCGACGTTGTTGTCCCAGTACTTCTCGGGCTTGGCGACGGACTCGCCGACCTGCGAGAAGGCGGCGAAGTGCAGAACGGCGTCGAAGGAGGAGTCCAGCCATTTGGCGGCGTCGCGGATGTCGCCCTCGATGAAGGCGGCGCCCGCGGGGACGCCCTCGCGGAAGCCGGTCGAGAGGTTGTCGAGGACGCTCACCTCGTGGCCGGCCTCGATCAGGTGCTGCGCCACCACGCTTCCGACATAGCCCGCGCCGCCGGTGACCAGGTACTTACCGCTCATGAACTCGCTACCTCTCGCAGTCGCTCGGCCGCGGCTTCCGGCGGCACGTCGTTGATGAACACACTCATGCCGGATTCGGAACCCGCGAGGAACTTCAGCTTGCCCGAAGTGCGGCGGATCGTGAAAAGTTCGAGGTGGAGGGCGAAATCGTCACGGTTGATCCCGTGATGTTCCTTCAGGTCGGCGAAGGGTGCCTGGTGCCAGGCGGCGATGTACGGGGTGGGCGGCTGCCCCGCGCCGAAGACGCGGTCGAAGCGCCGCAGGAGTTCCAGATAGACGTGGGGAAACTCCGCGCGCGCCGCCTCGTCGAGCCCGAGCAGGTCGGGCACCCGGCGCTTGGGATACAGGTGCACCTCGTAGGGCCAGTGGGCGGCGTACGGCACGAAGGCCACCCAGTGCTCGCCCTCCAGGACGACCCGCTCGCCCGCGCGCTCCTTGGCAAGGATGTCGTCGAAGAGGTTGTGGCCGCCCGAGGCCTCCTTGAACGCGGCGAGCGAGCGCAGCATCAGCTCGGTGCGGGGCGTGACGAAGGGATAGGCGTAGATCTGCCCGTGCGGGTGGCCGAGGGTCACGCCGATCTCGGCGCCGCGGTTCTCGAAGCAGAACACCTGCGTCACGGAGTCCAGCTGGGACAGCTCGGCGGTGCGGTCCGTCCAGGCGTCCAGGACGAGCCGGGCCTGCGCGGGGGCGAGATCCGCGAAGGACGAGGCGTGGTCGGAGGTGAAGCAGACCACCTCGCAGCGGCCGGCGTCGCCCGCGAGCGAGGGGAAGCGGTTCTCGAAGACGACGACGTCGTACGAGGAGTCGGGGATTTCGCTGAGCCGGTCCCCGGCGGAGGGGCACAGGGGGCACTCGTCGGCGGGCGGGTGGTAGGTGCGGCCCTGGCGGTGCGAGGCGATCGCGACGGAGTCGCCGAGGAGGGGGTCGCGGCGGATCTCCGAGCTGGTCGAGACGGGTGCGAGCGGGCGGCGGTCGACGGCCTCGCGGGCCGCGTCGTCGCGTGCGTCGTAGTAGATGAGCTCACGACCGTCGGCGAGACGGGTCGAGGTCTTCTTCACGTCGGGGGCTCCTCACCACCACCTACCACCAACAGAACCGAACATAACAAACCACAAGCCAACACCTTCGTCAACGGACGCGATCGATCACGATCGAACAAAGAACACCAACAAAAGTGTTCAGTTATTCAAGCAAGGGGCGTAGGTTCCGGTCTGATCCGTTCGCGCAACGAAGCGAGTTCACCCATGCAGTCCCCCACTCAGACCCTGGCCGAGGGACTTCGGCTGCCCACCAACGGCCTCGACTACACGATCCTCGCGATCTACTTCATCGTGGTGCTCGGCATCGGATTCGCCGCCCGGCGCTCCGTGCGGACCAGCCTCGACTTCTTCCTCTCGGGGCGCTCCCTGCCAGCCTGGGTGACCGGCCTCGCCTTCGTCGCCGCGAACCTCGGCGCCACCGAGATCCTCGGCATGGCCGCCACCGGCGCCCAGTACGGCGTCGCGGTCGTCCACTGGTACTGGATCGGCGCCATCCCGGCCATGGTCTTCCTCGGCCTGGTGATGATGCCGTTCTACTACCGCAGCAAGGTCCGCTCCGTCCCGGAGTTCCTGCTCCAGCGCTTCGACAAGTCGGCGCACCTGCTCAGCTCGGCGCTCTTCGCCTTCGCGGCGATACTCATCGCGGGCGTGAACCTCTACGCCCTGTCGATCGTCGTCGAGGCGCTGCTCGGCTGGCCGCAGTGGGTCGCGATCGTGGTCGCCGGCCTGTTCGTGCTCGCGTACATCACCATCGGCGGACTCTCCTCGGCGATCTACAACGAAGTGCTCCAGTTCTTCGTGATCCTCGCCGCGCTCATCCCGATCTGCGTCATCGGTCTGAAGAAGGCCGGCGGCTGGGACGGTCTGAGCGGCTCCATCGAGAAGCAGCACGGCGGCGACTTCCTCACCGCCTGGGGCGGCACCGGCATCGGCGACGCCAACCCGCTCGGCGCCAACTGGCTGACGATCATCCTCGGTCTCGGCTTCGTGCTCTCCTTCGGCTACTGGACGACCAACTTCGCCGAGGTGCAGCGCGCCCTGTCGGCGAAGAACCTCAGCGCGGCCCAGCGCACCCCGCTGATCGCCGCCTTCCCGAAGATCTTCATCGTCTTCCTGGTGATGATCCCGGGCCTGGTCGCCGCCGTCCTGGTCCCGAAGATCGGCACGGCGGGCTCGGACCTGACGTACAACGACGCGATCCCCTACCTGATGCAGGAGTTGCTGCCCAACGGCGTCCTCGGCATCGCGGTCACCGGTCTGCTCGCCGCGTTCATGGCGGGCATGGCGGCGAACGTCTCGTCCTTCAACACCGTCTTCACGTACGACATCTGGGCGAAGTACGTGGTCAAGGGCCGCGAGGACGGCTACTACCTGAACTTCGGCCGGCTCATCACGGCGATCGGGGTGCTCGCCTCGATCGGTACGGCGTTCATCGCCTCGTCGTTCTCGAACATCATGGGATACCTCCAGACCCTCTTCTCCTTCTTCAACGTCCCGATGTTCGTGGTCTTCGTCATCGGCATGTTCTGGAAGCGGGCCTCGGTGAAATCCGGCGTGTGGGGCCTGGTCGCGGGCACGACCGCCGCGATGGTCAACTACTTCTGGATCTACAAGCAGGGCGTCGTCGACATCCCCACCGACCAGGGCGCCAACTTCGTCTCGGCGATCGTCGGCTTCGTCGCCGGTGCCGTCGTGATGGTCGTCGTCACCCTCTTCACCGCGCCCAAGCCGGAGGCCGAACTGGCCGGCCTCGTCTACGGGACGGCCTCACCCGGCCTTGAGGACGAGGGCGCCGAGGCGGGCGACGACGCCTGGTACCGCAAGCCGGCGCTGCTCGGCTGGGGCGCCGTCGTGCTCGCCGCGGCCTGCTACCTGCCGTACTCGCTCTAGCCCCGATCGGAGGACCGAAAACCATGTCAGAGCTGCACAACGAAGTCTCCGAACTGGAGCGCGAGTCCGCGACAGCCGCCCGCCTCTTCGACATCCGGCGGATCATCGGCGGCCTGTTCGTCGTCTACGGAGTCATCGTGACGATCGCCGGGATCACCGCGTCCGACGCCGACCTGAAGAAGGCCGAGGACATCAACATCAACCTCTGGACGGGCCTCGGCATGCTCGCCCTCGGGCTCTTCTTCCTCGGCTGGCTGTGGCTGCGCCCCACGGTGCCACCCGCCGACGCACCGGCGGACGACGCGTAGGAGCCCGCTGCACGGGGCCCGGGATCACCGCGGTGGCTCGGGTCCCGTCCGCATCTCCCTGTCGCCGATGTCGCCGACGCTGTCCGCGTACGCCGAAGGGGGGCGCTCGGCGCGGTCGAGAAGGCCCGTGCGGGCGGCGAGGGCGGCGGCCTCCAGGCGGGAGCCGACGCCCAGCTTCATCAGGACCCGCTGCACATGCGTCCGCGCCGTGCTCGGGGCTATCCCCATCCCCGCCGCGATCACCCGCGTGTCCTCGCCGTCCGCCACCCGCACCAGGACCTCGACCTCGCGGGGCGTGAGCATCTGCAGCAGGCGCTGCCCCTCGTCGTCGGGCTGCGCGGCCGGATTCAGCAGCTCGCTGAAGGCTCCTTGCAGCAGCTGGGGCGCGACGGCGGCCTCCCCGGCGCGCGCCTTCATGATGGCGCGCTCCACTCCTTCGATGCGCTCGTCATGGCGTACGTAACCGGAGGCGCCGGCGGCGAAGGCGGCGGCGATCCCGCGCGGGCTCGGCACCGGGCCGAGCACCAGCACCGCCACCTGCGGACGGTCCCGCTTTATCTTCACCACCGGGTCGAACATGCCCGGCTCCGCGGGCGTGGCCGTGCCCAGCAGGCACACCTCGGGCGCCCGGCTGATCACCAGCTCGGCCGCTCCCGCCGCGGGCGCCGCCGCGGCAAGCACCCGGTGCCCGCGCAGCTTCAGCGCCGAGGCGAGCGCCTCGGCGAGCAGTCGGTGGTCGTCGACCACCATGAGCCGCACACCCATAGAAACCCCCCAGTTCCCGCAGGCCCCCCGGCCCTCCATCTCCCGGAAGCTACACGCTTGTTCGACGTTGCGCGCCCCCTACCCGCCAGAAGCGGCCCGGAATGCCGAAAGCCGCGCCATTCAGGGGCGACTGGGGGTACGGGACGGCGCGGCAACGTCAGCGGCCGCCCCCTCGGAGCACGAGGGGACGGCCGCTGACGCCGGACGGGGGCTGCTTCGCCCCGAGAACCGGGGACTACTTCGCGACGAAACCGAGCACGACGTACTCCTTCTCGTCCTTCGAGTAGGGCTTGCTGAGCAGCTTCTTGCCCATGAACATGCGCCCGTCGGCGTAGAGGAGTTCGTTCGACTTCGGGACCATGCCGCTGATCGCGTCGGTCACCGCCTCGGACGACGGCGTCTCCAGAAGCTTGGTCTCCTTCATCGTCTTGCCGTCGAGCGACACGATCTGGGCGCCCTTCTGATAGCCGTGCGCCTTGTACGCGATGACGTTGCCGCCGTCCATGCGGAGCGGGAAGATCTCGCCGTTGTCGCCCGCGACCGCGCGGTCGCTGGTCGACTTTCCGGTGGCCAGCGAGAAGGAGACGATCTCGTTGGTCCGGTTGTAGCTGTCGCCGCTGCCGTCGTGCTGGCGCGTCGGGACGTAGAGCCGGTCGTTGCCGACCGTGATCGACGTGCAGTCGTGGACCACGTTGACGCCGCAGTCGTGGTCGTACTTGCCCTCCTCGAGGGAGATCTTGGCGCGCAGCTTGCCGTTGCTGCCGAGGGAGAAGACGTCGGTGACGCCACTCGCGGTGATCTCGGTGGTGTCCTGGCCGAAGACGACCGGGTTCGTCGAGATGATCTTGGCGTTGTCGATGCCGTCGGCGAGCGGGTACGTCCACTTGTCGTTGCCGGTCTTCGGGTCGAGGAGCTGGATCTTCAGCTTCTCGTCGCCGTATGTGCCGCACTTGCGGACCGCGACCAGCTGGTCGCCGCCCGCGTAGCCGATGTCCTGGCACTTGCCGATCTTCGGCTTCCACAGCGACTTGCCGGACACGTCCCAGGCGGCGCCGCCGTTGCTGGTGCCCGCGCCGGCGGCGATCGTGGTGCCGGAGATGGTGACCTCCTTGAAGGTCGCCTTCATGCCGTTGGTCTCGACGGTCTCGGTCCAGAGCTTCTTGCCGGACTTCAGGTCAACCGCGGAAACGTTGGTGCACTGTTCGTAGTCACCCTTCTTGTTCCGCTTGTCCTCTTCGGTGATGATCGCCGCGATGCCGTCCTTGGTCGTCTCCCGCGAGATCGCGCAGGTCTGACCGGAGAGCGGGATCGACCACTTCTCCTTGCCGGTGTCCGGGTCGTAGCCGTTCAGTTCGTTGATGCCCGACTTGGCGTAGATGTCGTCGGTCAGCACCGAACCGGTGGCCTGCCAGATCTGGTCCTTGGGGATCGCGGGCTGGGGCAGCTGCATGACGACCTTGGCCGTGGGGTCGGCCGGGGCCTTCTCCTTGGCCGGACCCTGGTCCGCCGGGACGTCGCCGCCCTTGCCGTCCTTGCCCTTCTTGCCGCCGCTCTTGCCGTCGCCCTGCGCGGTGTTCTTGGAGTCGTCGTCCTTCGTGGAGGCGTAGAAGACACCACCGCCGACGATCAGCGCGATCGCGACGACCGCCGCGATGACGATCGCCATCTGGCCGCTGATCTTCTTGCCGCCACCGGAGCCGGAGCCGCCGGGCTGCGGCTGCATCGGCATGGTGGGCGGCTGCTGGTAGCCCTGCTGGTACCCGGGCTGCTGGTACGCGCCCTGCTGGTACTGCGGCTGGGCGGGCTGGGTCGGGTAGCCGTAACCCGGCGGGGCCTGGGGCGTCTGCGGCGCCTGGGGGTAGCCGTAGTTCGGCTGGCCCGCGGGCGGCGGGGCCTGCGG
>NZ_WMBF01000857.1:0-1072 GCF_019400875.1 Streptomyces anatolicus
CGCCGCCTCACCCCGGCCCTGCGACCCCGCCTACGTCATCCACACCTCCGGTTCCACAGGACGCCCCAAGGGCGTCCTCGTCACCCACGCCTCGCTCGCCAACCTCCTCGCCGGGCACGGCGAGGACCACGTCGGCCCCGCCGTCGCGCGCACGGGCCGGGACCGGCTGCGGGTCGCGCACAGCGCCTCGTTCGCCTTCGACGCGTCCTGGGACCCGGTGCTGTGGATGGTCCACGGCCACGAGCTCCACCTCCTCGACGACGCCGCGTACCGCGATCCGGCGGTGCTCGCCGCGTACGTCGACGAGCACCGCGTCGACTACCTGGACGTCACCCCCTCCTACGCGGAGGCGCTGGTCGCCGAGGGCCTGCTCGACGAGGGCAGGCACCGGCCCGCCGTCGTGGTCGTGGGCGGCGAGGCCGTCGCCGCCCCGCTGTGGGAACGGCTCGCGTCCACGCCCGGGACGCGCCCGATCAACCTGTACGGGCCGACCGAGACGACCGTCGACGCCTACTACTGGCTGCCCGGCCCCGACGGGAGCACCACCGGGCACCCCGTGCGTGCCTCCCGCGTCTACGTCCTCGACTCCTCCCTCCGTCCGGCGCCCCCCGGCGTCACCGGTGAGCTGTATGTCGCCGGGGCGTGTCTGGCCCGCGGCTATCTCGGGCGCCCGGACCTGACCGCCGAGCGCTTCGTCGCCGATCCGTTCGGGGCGCTGCACGGCGACCCGGGGGGCCGCATGTACCGCACCGGGGACCTCGTGCGGCGCCGTGACGACGGCACCCTGGAGTTCCTGGGGCGCGGCGACGACCAGGTGAAGATCCGCGGCTTCCGCGTCGAGCTGGGCGAGATCCAGGCGTGCCTCGCGTCCCACCCCGCGGTGGCCCAGGCCGCGGTGATCGCCCGCGACACGCCCCACGGCAAGCGCCTCCTCGCCTACGCGGTCCCGCGCGGGTCCGCCACCGCGCCGGGCGAGGCCTCCCCCGCCGAGAACGCCCCCGCGCCGGACGGGGCCTCCCCCGCCGAGGACGCCCCCGGCGGCGACACCCAGGCCGCCTCTCCGGCCCAGAAG
>NZ_WMBF01000133.1:0-14673 GCF_019400875.1 Streptomyces anatolicus
GCCGGAGCGCGGGGCGGGCCGGGGCGCAAGCGCGGGCACCGGCCAGGAGGCCAAGGGCAGTTGGGGGGCGCGGGGCGAAAAGACGGTGACCGTCACGTTGATCACCGGCGACCGGGTGGTCGTCGGGGCGGGCGGCAAGAAGGTCGTCCGGCTGACGCGCGGCGAGGGCCGCGAGCAGGTCTCGATCTCGGTGCGTCGCGAGGGCGGGCACCTGTACGTCGTACCGCAGGACGCCCAGGCGATGATCGCGGCGGGCAGGCTCGACCGGCGGCTCTTCGACGTCACGCAGCTGGTCAAGGACAAGTACGACGACGCGCACCGCACGACGCTGCCGCTGATCGTCGGCTACCGGCCCGGCCGGGCCAACGCGCGCGCGGGCGGGGACACCCTCAAGGGCCACGCCCGTGACCGCCGGCCGCTGCCCGCCATCGGCGGCGAGGCGTTCGACGCGCCCAAGTCCGGTGCGACGGAGCTCTGGTCGGCGCTCACGGGCGGCACCGGCGGCACCGGCGGCACTGACACGCGTACGGACTCACGTACCGGCACGCGTGCGAACGTGCGTACCACCGTCGTCCCCGCGATCGCGCACGTCTGGCTGGACGCCAAGGTCCGCCCCGCCCTCGACAAGAGCGTGCCGCAGATCGGCGCGCCCACCATGTGGCGGGCCGGATTCACCGGCAAGGGCGTGAAGGTCGCCGTCCTGGACACCGGGGTCGACCAGACGCACCCGGACCTCAAGGGCGTCGAGGTCACCGAGAAGAACTTCACCACCGCGCCCGACGCCAAGGACCGCATGGGCCACGGCACGCACGTCGCCTCGACCCTCGCGGGCTCCGGCGCGAAGTCGGGCGGCAAGTACAAGGGCGTGGCGCCCGATGTGCGGATCCTCGACGGCAAGGTCATCTCCGAGCGGGAGGGCACGGGCACCGACTCCTCCATCACCGCCGGTATGCAGTGGGCCGTCGACAACGGCGCCAAGGTCGTCAACATGAGCCTCGGCAGCTCGGACACGCCGGGGACCGACCCGATGGAGGAGGCCGTCGCCCGGCTCTCGGACAAGGCGCTCTTCGTCGCCTCCGCGGGCAACGACGGCCCCTTGGAGGGCACGTTGACCACGCCCGGCAGCGCCCCCGACGCGCTGACCGTCGGCTCGGTCGACAAGCAGGACGAGCTGGCGGATACCTCGAGCCGCGGTCCGAACGCCGAGGGGGTCACCAAGCCGGACATCACCGCGCCCGGTGTGGAGATCACCGCCGCGGCCTCCACGCAGAACCCGGACGAGCCCGGCGACAGCGGCTATACCGCCCTGTCGGGCACGTCGATGGCGGCCCCGCACGTGGCCGGTTCCGCCGCCATGCTCCTCCAGCAGCACCCGACTCTGACCGGCCGGCAGGTCAAGGCCGTGCTGACCGGCTCCGCCAAGCCCCATCCCGCGCTCAACGCCCACGAGCAGGGAGCGGGGCGCGTGGATCTGACGCGGGCGGTCTCCGCGACCGTCGGCTCCTCGCCCGGCTCGCTCTCCTTCGGCACGCAGGCGTGGCCGCACACCGACGACAAGCCGGTCGGCAGGACCGTCACCTACCGCAACCACGGCACCAAGCCCGTCACCCTCGCCCTCTCCGCCACCGCGGTGGACCCGGCGGGCCGCCCGGGCCCGGCGGGCATGTTCACCGTCAAGGACAGCCGGCTCACCGTCCCGGCGGGCGGTACCGCGAAGACCACCGTCACCGCGGACACCAGGCTCGGCACCGCCAACGGCACCTACGGCGGCACGGTGCTCGCCGAGGGTGAGGGCCAGTCGGTCCGTACCGGTCTCGTCGTCGACCGCGAGGTCGAGTCGTACGACCTCACGGTGGCGCACCTCGACATCGACGGGAAGGAGTCGACCCACTACATCACCACGCTCACCGACCGCTCCACGCAGCAGAAGATCACGGTCCCCTTCCGCGACGGTCCGGCCACCGTGCGGGTGCCCAAGGGCACGTACGCGCTGGAGAGTTCCGTCTACGGGCAGACTACGGAGTTCGCGGTCTTCGTCCAGCCGGAAGTGAAGGTCGGCGCGGACCGGAAGATCACGCTGGACTCCCGCAAGGCCAAGCGGGTCGCCGTGACGGCCCCGGACCGCAGCGCCCGCGTCACGGCGTCGGACATCAGCTACGACGACTCGGCCGCCGGAATCGCGGCGACTTGGAGCCTGGGCGGTGGCACCGTCATCCGCACCGCGGGGCTCGGCGCGGAATCACCCACCCTCAACGCCCAGTACAGCGGCGTCTGGAGGGCGCCCGGCGCGGCGGGCAAGAAGACCGACTACCGGCTGGCCTTCGTGCGTACCGGCAGCTGGTTCTCCGGTCTCGACCACGCTGTCACCAAGGCGGAGGTCGCCGAGGTGAAGTTCGGCGTCGGCGCCTCCGCGGCCGGCCGAAAGGGCACGCTCTCGGCCGCGCCGGTCGGTGCGAACGGCTTCGGCCCGCTCGTCCCGCCGACGTCCGAGCTGAAGCTCCCGGCCTCCGGGACGAGTTACATCAACACCAAGGGTCTGCGCTGGACCTGGTCCATGGCGCAGCTCGATGACGCGGGTCAGTCGCGCATGAACTACGGCACGGATCAGGTCGCGTACAAGGCGGGCAAGCGCTACACGCTGAACTTCAACACCGGCGTGGTGGGCCCCGACCTCAAGGCCGAGGACCGCCAGGGCGCGCGTCGCGCGGGCAACTCCATGGACGCCTATGTCCGGCTGTTCAACGACGGCGCGGGGCACGCGGGTGACTCCGCGACGACCGGGGGCTTCAGCAAGCTGGAGTCGGGTGGCCGCGTCATCGCCGAGGGCGGACCGGGGGCGCTGTACGCCGATCTCCCCGCCGCCTCCGCCCCCTACCGCCTGACCATGGAGGCGAAGCGCGCGGCCAAGGACACCACGACCAGCACCAAGGTGAACGTCGCGTGGACGTTCACGTCGGCGAAGACGCCGGACTCGCCGCCCACCGCGCTGCCCCTGTCCACCGTCCGTCTCTCGCCGAAGCTGGCGCTGAACGGCACGGCCCGGGCGGGCAGCACCCTGACCGTGCCGCTGAAGGTGGCCGGCGCGGCGGCCGGCACCGACAGGATCGCCTCGCTGACCGTAAAGGTCTCCTACGACGGCGGCACCACCTGGAAGCCGGTCACCGTCACGACCGACGACAAGGGCGCGCGCTCGGCGAGCGTGCGGCACCCGGCGACGGCGAAGGCCGTGTCGTACCGGGTGTATCTGAAGGACACCTCCGGCAACACCATGACCGAGACGATCTCGAACGCCTACCGGCTCGTGCCGTAGCGCTCGCGCTCTTCCCGGCTGGCAATCCTAGGGGCATTAGGTTTAACCTAATGCCCCTAGGCATGTTCTGAGGGGAGGCCGCATGGTGCGGGCGGGGTTGACGCCGGAGCGGGTGGCCCTGGCGGGCGCCGAGCTGGCGGACGAGGTCGGGCTCGACCAGGTGACGATGGCCCGGGTGGCGCGCCGGCTCGGCGTGAAGGACGCGAGCCTCTATACGCACGTACGCGGCCTGGAGGATCTGCGCGGGCGGATCGCGCTGCTCGCGGCGGACGAGAAGACCCTGCGTATCGCGGAGGCGACCGCGGGGCGGGCGGGCAAGGACGCGCTGGTCGCGTTCGCCGACGCCTGGCGGAAGTACGCCCGTGAGCATCCGGGCCGCTATGCGGCGACGCAGGCCTCGGTCCGGATCGACCCCGAGCTGGCCGCGCGGGCGCCCGGGCCCCGGCGGGCCGTCGAGCTGACGTACAGCATGCTGCGTGGCTACGGACTCGCCGAGCCCGATCTGACCGACGCGGTCCGGTTGCTGCGCAGCACGTTCCACGGGTTCGTCGCCCTGGAGGCCGCCGGAGGGTTCGCGCACGCGCGAGCGCCTGAGCGGTCCTGGGTGCGTGCCCTCGACGCCCTGCACACCCTCATGGAGCACTGGCCTCCGTCCCGAGAAGGAGAATCCCCATGACCGGACCGTCCCTCGGCAGCCTGCGCGTGACCGGCGCGACGCTGCACTACGAAGTGCGCGGTCAGGGCCCGCTCCTGCTGCTGATACCCGGCGGCACGGGCGGCGCGGCCTCGTTCGACGCCATCGCCGACGACCTGGCCGCCGAGTACACCGTCGCCACCTATGACCCGCGCGGGATGTCCAGGAGCACGCTGGACGACCCCGAGGCCGAGCAGAGCGTGGCCGAGCACGCCGAAGACGCCTTGCGCCTACTGGAGTTGCTTTCGCCCGGCGAGCCGGCCCGAGTCTTCGGCAGCAGTTCCGGCGCGATCGCCGCCGTGCACCTGCTCACCACCTGCCCGGAGCGCGTGGAGCGCCTTGTGGCGCATGAGCCGCCGCTGGTGGAGGTGCTGCCCGACGCCGCCGAGCACCGCGCGCTCCTCGCGCGGGTGGCGGAGACGTTCCGTACGCAGGGGCTCATGGCGGCGATGAGCGTGTTCGCGGCGGGGCTGAAGGAGGGCGAGGACACCACCGGCGGCACTGCCGACAGTGCCTCCCCCGGGCCGGAGGCCCAGCTCAGGCTTCCGCCCGAGGCGGCGGCGCGTGCCGAGCGGACGATGGCCGACCTGCCGTACTTCGTGGGGCGCATCGTGCCGCGCTTCATGGCCTACGCCCCGGACCTCCCCCGGCTGGAGGCGCTGTCGGACCGGCTGGTGCTCGCCTGCGGCCAGGACTCGCGCGGCGAACTGCCCTACCGCCCGGCCGCGTTCCTGGCCGAGCGCCTGGGCAGGGAACTCCTGCACTTCCCCGGCGGGCACACCGGCCTGACCACGCACCCGGCCGGGTTCGGCGAAGCGCTCCGGAAGGCGTTGCGCGGCTAGGCCTGGCCCGGGGCGCCTCCGGTCACAGGGGGTCGGGCGCCCCTGGTGCGGTCATGCGGGCGCCGATCCTGGCGGCCGTCTCGCGCAGCCAGATGTGGCCGGCGTCGTGGGTGTGCACCGGGTGCCACCACATGGCCTCCCGCAGCGGGACCGCCTCGTAGGGCGGTTCCAGGACGCGTACGGCGGCGATCGGGGCGAGGAGCCGGGCGAGGCGGGCCTGGACGAGGGCGATGCGGCGGGTGCCCGCCACCATGAGCGGCAGCAGCTGGAAGCTGTCGACGGAGACCTCCGCGCGCGGTTCGACGCCGAGCATGCCGAGTTGGCGTACGGGTGGGGCGTCGTAGGTCCGCTGGTAGGTGACCCACGGCAGCCGGGCAAGGTCCTCTCGGGTGAGCCGGTCGCCGACGCTCGGGTGGTCGTCGGCGACCAGGAAGACCCACCGGTCCTCGTAGAGATCGGTGGCGGGGAAGTCGTTGATCACGCCGTGCGGCATGAACAGGCCGTCGACCGCGCTCAGCAGCGTGCCCGTGTCGTCGACGACGGTGGCCGGGGTCTGGAGGAAGCGCAGCCGGATGCCGGGAGCCTCCTCGTGGACGGCGCGTACGAGTGCGGCGCCGAACACGGAGACGGCGTAGTCGGACGCCACGAGCTTGAACTCGCGGCTCTCCCGGGCCGGGTCGAAGTCGGCCTGGCTGGCGAAGAGGCGCTCCAGCACGTCGTACGCGGTGGCCGTGCGGTCGAGGAGCACCTGGCCGAGGGCGGTGAGTTCGTAGTGGCCGCCGACGCGGGCGAGCAGGTCGTCGTCGAAGTGGCGGCGCAGACGGGCGAGGGCGGCGCTCATGGCGGGCTGGCTCAGCCCTACGCGCTGCCCGGCGTGGGTGACGTTGCGCTCTTCGAGCAGGGCGCGCAGGGCGACGACGAGGTTGAGGTCCAGGCGGGCCAGGTTCACGGGCTTCCCTCTCGCGGTTGCGGCGCCCGACCAGGAGAAATCGACACCATTGATGGCTGCCATCCACACAATCGATTTCCATGATCGTGGGCGGCGGGTCCAGATTAGTCCCACCGCACTCGGGAGGACTTGTCCGTGCCATCTGAACCGTCGTCCGCGCTCTTCGCCGGACCTTTCGCCCTCGCCACCCTCTCCGCCCTCGCCACCCCGGACGGGCCCTCGTTCCCCGCTCTCGTCACCCCCGACGGCCTGGTGCTCGATCTGCGATCCGCCCTCGGCGACGAGCAGTTGACGGTACGGGGGCTCCTGGAGCAGTGGCAGAGCGCCCTGCCCCGCCTGCGGGACCTGGCCGTCGACGGCAGTGCGGAGCGCAAGCTCGCACACTTCCGCGTCCACGCCCCGGTCGAGCCGCGTCAGGTGTTCCAGTCGGGCGCCAACTACCGGCAGCACGTCATCGATCTGCACCTGGCCCACACGGCTCCCGGTGACGAACGTCCCGAGGAGGAGCGGCGCGCCGAGGCCGCCGAGATCATGGACCGGCGGGCCGCCGAGGATCTTCCGTACGTGTTCATCGGCCTGCCGAGCGCGATCACCGGCCCCTACGACGATGTGGTCCTGCCCGCCTGGGCCGAGCAGCCGGACTGGGAGCTGGAGTTGGCGGCGGTGATCGGCAGGGCCGCGTACCAGGTGTCCGCCGGGGAGGCCTTGGAGTACGTCGCCGGGTACACGATCGCCAATGACCTGACCGACCGCGCCAGCGTGTTCCGGCGGGACATGCCGCGGATCGGCACCGACTGGCTGCGCGGCAAGAACGCGCCGGGCTTCACCCCGCTCGGCCCCTGGATCGTGCCCGCCGCGTCGGTCGCCGACCCCGGCGCTCTGCGTCTGACGTTGAAGCTGAACGGCGAGACCATGCAGGACGAGTCCACGAAGGACATGCTCTTCAGCGTGGCGCGGCTGGTGGCGTACGCCTCACAGAGCGCCCAACTGCTCCCCGGCGACCTGTTGTTGACCGGCTCTCCTGCGGGCAACGGCATGCACTGGGGGCGGCTGTTGCGGGCCGGTGACGTCATGGAGGGCTCGATCGCCGGGCTTGGTGCGCAGCGCACCCGCTGTGTGCCCGAACGAGTTCGAGCCACCGGTGCCGTCGGCTCACCCGTCGGCCCGATCGCCGTCAAGTAGCCAGCGGAACGAGGAAGTCCTCCCATGAGCACACCCCGTACGGTCCTCGTCGTCGGCGGCGGCGCGGCCGGCAACGCCGTCACGATCCTGCTGCGCCGCGCTGGGGTCGCGGTGGACCTGATCGAGGCCAAGGACGACTGGAACGCGACCGCGGGATCCGGCATCACCCTCCAGGGCAACGCCCTGCGCGTGCTGCGCGGACTCGGCGTGTGGGAGCGGGTGCGGGCGTGCGGCCACGGCTTCGACGCGGTCGGCATCACCGCTCCCGACGGCACCGTCCTCCATGTCGCGGAGGGTCTGCGCACGGGCGGCGACGACCTGCCCGCGACGGTCGGCATGCGGCGCCCGCAGTTGCAGCGCGTCCTGATCGACGCCGTCCGCGCGAGCGGCGCCCGGGTCCGCCTGGGCACCCGGGCGACCTCCCTGGACCAGGACGCGCAGGGTGTCTCCGTGACGTTCACCGACGGCACCGCGAACCGCTACGACCTGGTGATCGGCGCCGACGGGCTCGGCTCCACGACGCGCGCCGCCATCGGCATCACCGCGAGACCCGAGCCGACCGGCATGGCCATCTGGCGGGTCGCGGCCCCGCGCCCGGCCGGGGTGACCCGCAGCGACCTCACCTACGGCGGTCCGGCGTACATCGCGGGCTACTCCCCGACCAGCGCCACGACCCTGTACGCGTTCGTCGTCGAGGCCGCCCGCGACCGGGTGTCCATCCCCCCGGAGTCGTACGCCGACGAGATGCGCCGGCTGGCCCGCGGCTACGGCGGTTTCTGGCCCGAGATCACCGCGCACATCACCGACCCCGCGCGGGTCAACTACACGTGGTTCGACCGGATGCTGGTCCAGGGCGCGTGGCACCGCGGCCGGGTCGTCCTCGCCGGTGACGCCGCGCACTGCTGCCCGCCCACCCTCGCGCAGGGCGCCGCGCTTTCGCTGGAGGACGCCTGGGTGCTCGCGCGGATGCTCACCTCCGCCCCTTCCTGGGACGACGCGTTGCTGCGGGCGTACTACGAGCGACGGATCGCGCGCGTGAAGCCGGTCGTGGAGGCGTCCGTGCGGATCGGGCAGTGGCAGCTCGACGGCGCCCGCGACGCGGATGTGCCCGGCCTGATGGGCCGCACGATGACGATGCTCCGGGAGCCGCCGTGACGCCCGGCGCGACGGGCCCGCCGCCCTCACCTCTCAGCGCTGCTCGGCCCAGCCCTCACCTGACGGAGGAACCCATGAGCGCACGCCTTCTCACCCACCTGCGGCACGTCGACCTCGCCGTGCCCGACTACGACAAGCAACTCGACTTCTACGCGGGCGTCTGGGGCCTGACCAAGGTCGCCGAGGACTCCGGCATCTCCTTCCTCGCCGCCGAGGGCTCGCCCGAGCAGTACGTCGTACGGCTGCGGAAGGCCGCGGAGAAGCGCCTCGACCTCGTCTCGTACGGGGCCGCGAGCCCCGCCGACGTCGACACGCTCGCCGAACGGCTCCTCGCCGGGGGCGTGCCGTTGATCTCCCGGCCGGGCAAGGTCGACACGCCCGGGGGCGGTTACGGCTTCCGCTTCTTCGACGTCGACGGACGCACGATCGAGGTCTCCGCCGACGTCGGCGTGCGGCGGCACCGCAAGATAGCGGAGAAGGAGGCCATCCCGGTCAAGCTCTCCCACGTCGTGCTCAACTCCCCCGACCTCGACCGGACTCGGCAGTGGTACGAGCGCCATCTCGGTTTCCGGCTCTCCGACACCCTCAGCTCGCCGCACATGGGTGAGGTCATGCACTTCATGCGGATCTCCGACCAGCACCACTCCATGGCGATCGCGCGGGGCCCGCACACCGCGCTGCACCACATCTCCTTCGAGATGCGCGGTCTCGACGAGTACATGCGCGGCTCCGGGCGTGTCATGCGTGCCGGGTTCCGGAAGATCTGGGGTCCGGGCCGCCATCTGGCGGGGGACAACACCTTCACGTACTTCCTGGACCCGCACGGCAACACCGTCGAGTACACGACGGAGCTGGAGTGCCTGGACGAGGACACCTGGCATCCGCACGTCTACGACTTCTCCCGGCCCGAGGTCACCGACCAGTGGGGCACCGCGAACCCCATGAACGAGCTGATCGCCAAGGAGTCCTTCAACGACCCCGACCGCGGCGTGTTCGTCGCGCCGCCGGTCTGAGCCCCCTGCCCCCTCCGCCTCAGACAGCGGAACGGTCCCCCGGCGTACGTCGGCGCAGGGACGGCGTGCTGAGCGAGGGCGGGGTCCACACGCCGTCCGGCGGGTAGACGTCGGTGCCGGGCGGCACGATCTCGTCGATCCGGTCGAGTACGGCGTCGTCGAGCACCACGGAGGCACCCTTGAGCGTGCTCCGCAGCTGCTCCGCCGTGCGCGGGCCGATGATCACCGAGGTGACGGCCGGATGCGCGAGCGGGAAGGCGATCGCCAACTCCGGCAGCGTGCAGCCCACTTCCTCGGCCACGGCGACGAGCTGCTCGACGACCTCCAGCTTGGCGGCGGTGCGCGGTGACGACGGATCGAAACGGGCGGGGTGCAGGGTGGGCCGCCCGCTGCTGAGGTCGAGGGCCTGGCCCTTGCGGTAGCGGCCGGTCAGGAATCCCGAGCCCAGCGGGCTCCAGGTCAGCACCCCCATCCCCAGGCGCTGCGCGACCGGCAGCACGTGCTTCTCGACGCCTCGCGCCAGCAGGGAGTACGGCGGCTGTTCCGTGCGGAACCGCTGGAGTCCACGGCGGTCGGCGACGTGGTACGCCTCGGTGATCTCGTGCGCGGGGAACGTGGAGCAGCCGAACGCCCTGATCTTGCCCTGGCGCACCAGGTCGGTCAGGGCGGAGAGCGTCTCCTCGATGTCGGTCGTGTGGTCCGGCCGGTGCACCTGGTACAGGTCGATCCAGTCCGTGCCGAGGCGTCGCAGGCTCTCCTCCACCGCGCGGATGATCCAACGCCGGGAGTTGCCGCCGTGGTTGGGGCCCTCGCCCATGGGGAAGTGGACCTTGGTCGCGAGCACGACGTCGTCGCGGCGGCCCTTCAGCGCCTTGCCCACGATCGTCTCCGACTCCCCGGCCGAGTACATATCGGCGGTGTCGACGAAGTTGATGCCCTCGTCCAGCGCCGCGTGGACGATCCGTACGCAGTCGTCGTGGTCGGTGTTGCCGACGGAACCGAACATCATGGTGCCGAGGCAGTAGGGGCTGACCTGGATGCCGGTCCCGCCCAGAACGCGGTGGCGCATGCAACTCTCCTTGAACGTCGCCCTCTTGGACGCGGTGACCTTACGACTTGGAGTGCGCTCCAGGGCAAGCGTGGGGCCGCCACCCGGCCGGCGATGGGTTCTCGTCGTACCCCCTACTCCGGGGAGGTCGGCACCCAGTAGCGGCACTTGTCACCGACGGTGTCGAGGAACGCGCCGCCGTTCGCCTCGATGACGCGCCGGGAGGCGGTGTTCGTCCCGTCGACGGTCAAGAGCGCCCGGGTGATGCCGAGCGAGGCGGCGATCGGCAGCGCGGCGGCGAGCATCGCGGTGGCGTGTCCCCGGCGCCGGGCGCTGGGGCGCACGTCGTAGCCGATGTGGCCGCCGACCTCGGCAAGCGGCCGCGTCAGCCGGTGCCGGATCGCCAGCCTGCCGAGCATCTGGTCGCCCGTGGCCCACCACAGCGTGGTCATCGGCACGAAGCCCGCCCGTACGCCGCTTTCGTGCCGCTCGGCCAGCAGGCGGGCCACGTAGGTGTCGAAGGCGTCGGGGTCGGCCAGGGCGGCCGCGTCGACGTCGGTGACGAACCACGGCGTCGGATAGGCACGGTCGGCCCGGAACTCGGCCACGGCGGCCAGGAAGGACGGCCGCAACCGCGTGGTGGGGTCGATCAGCTGGGGCCTGCCCAAGCCCTCCATACGAAGCCCTCCGTGCTCGGCACGCGTGCGGAGAATCGGCCCGTCGGGGAAGCCTTTCGCAGCAGGCGGCGCAGGTCCGCCTCGAAGTCGGCGCGGCGCGGGCCGAACAGGTGCGGGGCCGAGAACGACATCGAGAACACCCAGGCGACGATGTCGTCGCCGGTACGTTCCAGCGCCTGTCCGCCCGGGGCGACGTGGCGGTCGGGGCGAGAATCCCGCCCTCTTGAAGATCGCCGCCTCACCGCCGGGCGTCCCCTGCGGCAGCACTCCCTGGCCGGCTCTCCGGGCCGGGCCGAGGTAGTCCGTGACCAGATCCGCGAGGGCGTCGTACGGCACGGCCACGAGGTCGCGGTCGTCCCGCTTCCAGCCGACGGGCATGTCCGCCCCCTGCCCTCACAGAGCGCTGTGCGTGTCCTTCAAGGTGCGGGCGGCCGCGGCCAGGGCGCGGGCGGCCGTGGTCAGGCCGTGGCGCGGTGGCGGGTTCCCACCTCGGTGGGCGAGGAGCGGTTGGCCTCGTCCCGCGCAAGCAGGGAGAGCAGGGAGGCCACGACAAGCCCGGACTCGGCAGGGTGGCGCAGCACCTTGCCGGGGTCGATCCGGTACGTGTTGGTCCGTCCCTCCCGCGTGTGGGAGAGATATCCGTCCTGCTCCAGGTCGGCGATGATCTTCTGGACAGCACGCTCGGTGAGCCGGCAGTGCGCGGCGATGTCGCGGATGCGGGCGTTGTGATTGTCCGCGATCGCCGCCAGCACCCGTGCGTGATTGGTGAGAAACGTCCATCCGGTGTGTGGCTCGGGCACTCCATCCATGGGGCAACTCTAGCGACCAGATGTGCATGATTTCAAAAACACGTACTACGTTTCATGTATTAGTTGACGTATGTGGGCTGCAGCGGGCAGCCTGAGAGCGGCACTAGGCGAAACGAGAGGGAGCAGCCATGCCGGAGCCCCGACACTCTGAGCAGTCCCTCACGAGAGAGGGCGACGGTTTTGGGCCGGGTGACCGGACGGACTCCGGATCCGGAGGTGGGACACCGCTGCCCTTGCCTCCGTTGCCCACGACGGTGGATGTGGTTCCGGGTAGCTACCGGATGAGCGTGCTGGTGCGGGGGCAGCTCGACCTCCACGCCGGTCAGCGACTCCGGTCCGGGCTGCGGCATACGGTCAGCCGGCCGACCCGCGCCATCGACCTGGACCTGAGCGGGGTGCGGTTCTGCGACTGCTCCGGCCTCAATCTCCTGCTCAGTCTGCGCCAGTGGGCCCTGGAACAGGGAAAAGCCATCGTCATCAGCGCCAGCAGCCCTGCGGTCGAACGGATCCTCGACCTGACCGGGACCCGCGACTTGTTCAGCGCCGAGGGCCTGGAGGAGGAGAGGGTGGCGGATCCGATCGCCCGCGGCGCGGGTCCGCGCGACGGTGACGCGGTCGCGTGCGAGGAGTCCGAGCAGGAGCTGCGGGTCGAGGTCGCCCAGTTGCGGCGGGCCATGCAGACCCGGCCCACCATCGACCTGGCCCGCGGCATCCTGATGTCCTCCTTCCGTCTGAGCCCCGAGGCCGCCTGGGAAGTGCTGGTCACGATCTCGCAGAACACCAACACCAAGCTGTACCGGCTGGCCGAGGACTTGGTGGGCGCCGTCCAGGGCGGCGGCCTGCCCGAGGCCGTACAGGAGCAGGTGGCGGCGGCGGTCGCCAGGATGACGGACACGGCACAGCGCGGCGGCTAGCGGGACTTCTTCTTGTCGAACCAGATGGTCGCCGCCGTGGGAACGAGTCCGGCCCAGAAGAGGAGTTGGGGCACGGCCCGGTCCGTCCAGGGGATCTCGGCGATCAGCAGGGCGCACGCCATGGCCCAGGCCGCCTGGGCCAGGACGATGCGGGCCCAGCGGCCGCGGCGGACCAGCGAGCGGACGTTGAGCTGGACGCCCGCGCGCAGTCGGCTGTAGCGGCGCCAGGCTCCGAAGGCCCAGATCACGCCCATGATGAACAGGAACCACAGGCGCTGCCCTACGGGGATGGGCAGCTCCGGGGCGGGCCGATCGGCGGCGGGGAAGAGGTCGACCATGGCGCCCGCGAGGCCCACGCAGAGCAGGGCCAGCCACCGCGTGCCGCGCAGGAGGCGGTAGGTGGCGTGGTCGAGTTGGTCACGCATGTCGGCGGAGTTGGGCTCGGCGGCGAGCGCGTCCGCGTACAGTTCGGCGGCCTCCGTGGCTCCGACGCCGGGCGCCCGTGCCGCCTTCCTCGTCTGGCGGGCAAGGGCCTCCGCGTGATGGGGGTCGATACGGAGGATGGCCTCGTCGAGCATGTCCGAGACCGTGCCGTTTCCGGCCGTGCTGGCGATGCGGTGGGCGATCTCGTGGGCGTAGATGTCCTCCGGGCCCAGCCGGAGCGCTTCCATCGCCAGATCGGCGGCTTCCCGGGTGACGCGGTCGATGGCCTCGGCGGTGAGGTGCCGGGCGCCGCTCTCCTGGCCGTAACGGACCAGCGCCTCGCGCCATACGGCGTCGGCGAGCATGGCGTGGGCGAACGAGTCATGGGGGGCGACCCGGATCAGCTCGCGCAGTACGGGCTGGACCTTGAGCCAGCCGTTGTCGCGGACCATCGCCTGGGCGCGCAGGCGCAGCGCGCCGTAGTCCTCGGGCGCCAGTCTGAGGGCTTCGTCGGCCGCCGCCGTCGCGTCCTTGGGCCGCTCCTGGCCGAGGTGGCAGTAGCCGATCTTGACCCAGGCGCGCAGGTCGCCGGGGTCCTCGGCGAGGCGGCCCGCCAGGAGTGCCAGGGCCTGGTCGTAGCGGTCGAGTTCGATCAGGGCCTGGGCCTTCTCGACCGTCGGGTGCAGCGTGCTCACAGCTTCCGCTTCTTCTTCAGGTAGGTGATCAGGTCGTCGTACGCGCCGCCGTCGTTCGCGTACATGGCGACGTTGCGCGCGGAGGCGAACCACGGCTCGGTGGACGGGACGGTCTGCTTCGCGGCGTTCAGCAGGTCGCGCATGCCGATCATGCGGATGGTGCCGCTGCGCGCCGAGTCGAGCAGGGCGCTCTCGGCCGCCGCCTCGCACAGGTGGGCCAGGTCCGCGCCGGACAGGCCGTCCGTGGCCTTGACGAGCTTGCCCAAGTCGATGTTCTCGACGGGGCGGTCCTGGAGGTGGTAGCGGAGGATGCTCTCGCGCGCCGGGGCGTCGGGCGGCAGGACGAGCAGGGTGCGGTCGAGGCGTCCTGGCCGGCGCAGGGCGATGTCCACGTCCCAGGGGGCGTTGGTGGCGGCAAGCACGAACACGCCCTCGTTGGCGGCGGAGTCGATGCCGTCCAGCTCGGTGAGGAGCTGGTTGACGGTGTTGCGCATGCCGCTGTGCTGGGTGCGGCTGCGCTTGGCGCCGAGCGCGTCGAGTTCGTCGAGGAAGACGACGCAGGGGGCCTGGCGGCGGGCGGTCTGGAAGATCTCGTGCATGTTTCGCTCGGAGTTGCCGATCCACATGTCGAGGACGTCGTTGACCGACACCGACAGGAAACCGGCTCCGAGTTCACCGGCGATCGCGCGGGCGATGAACGTCTTGCCACAGCCGGGCGGCCCGTACAGGAGCAGTCCGCCGCGCAGGCTCTTGCCGTACAGCTTGCGCAGTTCGGGATTGCGCATGGGGGCGAGGAACGCGGCCTCCAGCCGCTCCTTGACCTCCTGCATGCCGCCGACATCCGCGAGGCGGATCGTGCCGGGAGTGTCGACGTCCCAGGCGGAGGCGTCCCCGGGGTCGCCACCGCCGTCGACGGCCAGGGGCGCCTCGACGAAGCGGGGCGGGATCACGTCCCCCACCTG
>NZ_WMBF01000134.1:0-14633 GCF_019400875.1 Streptomyces anatolicus
CCTTCGGGGCGCCTGCTGCTGGTCGCGCCCGCGCGGCGGAGCCGCTTATGTCACAGTCCCGCGCCCCTTACGGGGCGCCCCCGCTGCCGGTCGCGCCCGCGCGGCGGAGCCGCATATGTCACAGCCCCGCGCCCCTTACGGGGCGCCTCGCCCCGGAAGAGAAACATGAACGTCAGTCCTGCCCTGCGCCGCGAGCACGACCTGCTCGGTGAGCGTGATTTTCCCGCCGACGCGTACTGGGGCATTCACTCCCTGCGTGCCACGGAGAACTTTCCCATCACCGGCATTCCGATCTCCGTCTATCCACAGCTCATCGATGCCCTCGCCGCCGTCAAGGAGGCTGCCGCCCGCGCTAACGAGGAGCTGGGTCTGCTCCCGAAGGCCAAGGCCGACGCGATCGCCGCCGCTTGCCGCGAGATCCGCGCGGGGCACCTGCACGACCAGTTCGTCGTCGACGTCATCCAGGGCGGCGCGGGCACCTCCACCAACATGAACGCCAACGAGGTCGTCGCCAACCGCGCCCTCGAACTCCTCGGGCACCCCAAGGGCGCCTACGAGCACCTGCACCCCAACGAGGACGTCAACCTCAGCCAGTCCACCAACGACGTCTACCCGACCGCCGTGAAGGTCGCCACGATCAGCGCCGTGCACGGGCTGCTGCGTGCCATGTCCGTGGTGCAGGACGCGTTCGCGGCGAAGGCCCTGGAGTTCCGGGACGTGCTGAAGATGGGGCGTACGCAGCTCCAGGACGCGGTGCCGATGACGCTCGGCCAGGAGTTCTCCGCGTACGCCGTGATGCTCGACGAGGACCGTATGCGGCTCGCCGAGGCCGTCGAGCTGATCCACGAGATCAACCTCGGCGCCACCGCGATCGGTACGGGGCTCAACGCGCCCCCCGGATACGCCGAGACCGCCCGCCGCCACCTCGCCGCGCTCACCGGCATGCCGTTGGTGACCGCCGCCAACCTGGTCGAGGCGACCCAGGACTGCGGTGCCTTCGTCCACCTCTCCGGCGTCCTGAAGCGGATCGCCGTCAAGTTGTCGAAGAGCTGCAACGATCTGCGGCTGCTGTCGTCCGGGCCGCGTGCCGGGCTCAACGAGATCAACCTGCCGCCCGTGCAGGCCGGTTCGAGCATCATGCCGGGGAAGGTCAACCCCGTCATCCCCGAGGTCGTCAACCAGGTCTGCTTCGAGGTCATCGGCAACGACGTCACCATCACCATGGCCGCGGAGGCGGGGCAGCTTCAGCTCAACGCCTTCGAGCCGGTGATCCTGCACTCCCTCGCCAAGAGCATCACCTCGCTGAAGGCTGCCTGTCTCACGCTCGCCGAGCGGTGTGTGGAGGGCATCACTGCCAACACCGAGGTGCTGCGGGCCTCCGTGGAGACTTCGATCGGTCTTGTGACCGCGCTGAATCCGTACATCGGGTATACGGCCGCTACGGAGATTGCCCGGGAGGCGCTTGTCACGGGGCGGGGCGTTGCCGAACTCGTCCTGGAGAAGGGGCTTTTGCCGCCGGAGCGGCTTGCGGAGCTGCTTACTCCTGAGAGGGTGGCGGGGGCTGCCTGATCTTCTTCGCGCGGGTCGTTCGTGGCTGGTCGCGCAGTTCCCCGCGCCCCTTACGGGGCGCCTGCGGCTGGTCGCGCCCACGCGGCGGAGCCGCATATGTCACAGCCCCGCGCCCCTTACGGGGCGCCTGCGGCTGGTCGCGCCCGCGCGGCGGAGCCGCATATGTCACAGCCCCGCGCCCCTTACGGGGCGCCTGCGGCTGGTCGCGCCCGCGCGGCGGAGCCGCATATGTCACAGCCCCGCGCCCCTTACGGGGCGCCCCCGGCGCCCCCTAACAGAGCCCCAGTACCTTAAGCGCCGCCTCCGCCGTGAAGTCCGCGTGGCCGCCGGGGAGTAGTAGGTCCGCTTGGGCGAACGCCGGGTCGTTGGCGTGGGCGGTCACGTAGGGGATTGCCACGCACCGCATTCCCGCCGCCCTCGCGGCCACCGCTCCCGGTGCCGCGTCCTCGAAGACCACGCAGTCCGCCGGCTCCGCGCACAGGAGCGCCGCCGCCGCGAGGAACACGTCCGGTGCCGGCTTGCCTCGCGGTACTTCCTCGGCGGAGACGAGCTTGGTGAGCTGCGCGTCCAGACCCGTACCCGCGAGGATCGCCTCGATGGCCGCGCGGGACGAGCCCGACGCCACGGCCATCGGCACGCCCGCCTCGTGCAGCCGCTCGACGAGCTCGCGCATCTCCGGGAAGACGTGCGTCCTGGCCCGTGCCAGCTCCAGATAGCGGCGGTCCAGGTCGGCGATCAGCTCGGCCACCGAGGCGTCGATCCCGTACTCCCGCCGCCACTGCGCCAGCGTCTCGTGGGAGCTGATGCCGACGTACTGCTCGTTGTCGGCCCAGGTGTACTCCCGGCCCGTGAAGTCGGCGAGCAGGGCCCGCGAGGCCTCGTAGTAGTTGGGCTCGCTGTCCACGAGCGTGCCGTCGAGATCGAAGATGACCGAGGTCCTGCCGAAGCTGCTCATGCCGTCCAGGATGCCAAAGGCCCAGGTCGTCGCCGTGGGAGGGCCTCAGCGCTGAGCGGAGGCCGCCGCCCTGCCGACCGACTCGACGAGCGGGAGCAGCCGGTGCGGCACCCGCTCCCGCAGCGCCATCTCCGTCCGCGTACGGACCACGCCGGGCAGCTTGATCAACTGCTGGATGACGTCTTCCAGATGGCCGTTGTCCCGCGCCGCGACGCGGGTCAGGAGATCGCCGCCGCCCGTGATCGAGTACGCCTCGATGATCTCCGGTACGGCCGCGAGCGCGTCGCCCACCTCGTCCAGGTACCCCTGGGTGACCTCGATGTGGACGAAGGCGAGCACCGGGTGGCCGAGCGCCGCGGGGGAGAGGTAGGGGCCCGTGCCGGTGATCACCCCGTCCCGCTCCAGGCGGTCGAGCCTGGCCTGGAGCGTGCCCCGCGCGATGCCGAGCACGCGCGCGTACTCGCGCACGCTGGTGCGGGGCTGTTCGAGGAGGAGCCGCAGGATGCGGGTGTCGAGTTCGTCGACGGCCATGTCCGAGGTACTCCCAGGTGGGCGGGGTTGATCGCTGGTGACTGTAGCCGCTGGGCGGTCCGTTACGGCCGTGCCTGGGCCGCGATGAACTCGTCCCATGTGGCGACCGACCCGGCCGGCGGCGCGGAGATCGCGGGCACGGCGCCGAAGTCCGAGTACTCCTCGTTGATCACCTCGCGGCCCTTCTTGCTCCGGCCGGTCTCCCGCGACTTGAGGATCAGATCGTCCTTGCCGACCCACATGTCGATGACGACCGACTTCATGCCCTGCTTCTTCGCCATCGTGACGTAGAGGTCCCGGCGGTCCTCCGACAGCGCCGGGCCGGTGTACTTCGCCAGCTCGTCGAGGACGACCTTGCCGCGGTAGTGGTCGGCGGTCCGGCCGCCGGCCTTCTCCTCGGCGACCCACTCGGTGGACTCCGTCGCGGCGAGCGCGCCCGCGAACTCGGCCACGTACCCGGCCGCGCGGGGAGCGCCGCCGCCGTCCTCACCCCCGCCGAGATCCATGCTGTACCACCTCTTGCCCGGCACCTTGTCCGTCTTCACATACGTCGAGCCGCCCGTGGAGAGCATGTGGCTGACGCCGTTCGGGTTGGCCGCGGACTTCGAGACCTCCGCCTTGATGACCGAGGCGGCGGGCTTCTTCTGGTACAGCATCTCGGCCCGGTCGGTGCCGCCCTGCCCGGTCTGGACCGTCTTGTACGAGGACTGCGCCGCCGTCTTCTTCGCCGCGGCCGCCAGGACGGCACGGGCGTCCTCGCGCTCGCTCTGCCCGGCCTTGCCCTGGTCGCGGCCCGCGCCCGAGCGGTCCTCACCACCCTCGCCGCCGCAGCCCGCCAACACCATCGTGAGCGCCGCCCCCACGGCCGCCGTCACGATGCCCCTCCCCTTGACCTGCACAGTTCTTCGTTTCCTCGCTGGTCGAGCCCAATTTCTGCGATCTTAACCGGGCGCTGACCGGGCGCTGACCATGTGCTTGTCGGCGGGCGCTACCTCGGCGTGACCCAGAGCTGGCGCTTGTTCGCGTTCGGGGTATGCAGCTGGACCCTGGTGCCGTTGGCGGTGCTGCCGCCCCTGACGTCCAGGACCTTTCCCGACGCGACATGCACGATCTGGCCCCCGGCACTCACCGACCAGCGCTGGGACGCGCCGCCCCCGCAGTCGCGGAGGCCGATCCTGTTGCCGTCGCCGCTCGCGTTGCGGTAGTTGTCCAGGCACTTGCCGAGCGCGCGGAACGTGCCGTCCTGCTGGACGATCCACGACTGGGCGACGCCGCCGTTACAGGCGTACAGCTGGATCGGCGTGCCGTTGGCGGCCTTGCCGCCCTTGACGTCCAGGCACTTGTGGCCGATGCCGGTGATCTTGCCCTGCGGGGGCAGCGCGGCGCCGCCCCCGCGCGCCAGATGGCGCAGGCCCTGCACGTCGTACTGCTGGACGTAGGTGCCTGCCCGCTTGTCCTGGTAGGCGTTGGCGGGCGTGCACATCACCGGGAGCTGGCCGGAGTCGGTGCCCTTGACGCAGTCGCCGCGCCGCGCGCTGCGGTTGGCGTGCGCGAGGCCCATCGTGTGCCCCAGCTCGTGGCTGATGTGGTTGCGCAGATAGGTCTCGCCCATCGAGGGTGCGGGCTCGCCGGCCGCGGTGAGGAACTCGTCGTCGATGTAGGCGTGGCCGCTGGTCACCGTGGTGGGGAGGGAGGAGGCGTAGAAGCCGCAGCTCAGATTCTTGCTGCCGGACCCGTCGCGTACGACCTTCCAGCCCGCGCTGCCGCCGTCGGCGGGCGGTACGCACGGACGCCGCAGGAGACCGATGACGACCTCGCCCCTTAGCCTGACGTGGTCCCAGCCGACCGGCCGGGTGTCGACGGTGATCGGCAGGTTCGTGACGCGCCGCAGCTCGGCGGCCGACCTCTTGACGTAGGGGCCGAGCCAGTCGGCGGCCCTCTCGTCGTAGAACTTGATGGTGTAGCCGGTGTGCAGGAGCTTGGCCGCGCCGCCCGACTGCCAGCCCTCCCCGTGCGGGGCGGCGGCCGCGGCGCGCCGGGACGGGACCGTCGAGGGCGCTGCGGGCGTCGGGTGCGCGGAGGGTGTCGGGTGCGCGGAGGGCGCCGGCCTCAGGGTCATCACGCCGTCCTTGAAGCGGGTGCCGTCCGACGTGGAGAAGCCGAAGTCCTGCCGCTCCGCGTGGCTCGCCGCCCCGCGCGTGGGCGCGGCGGTCCGTCGCGGGGCCGCGGACTCCTTGTTGTCGGCGTCGTCGGTGTCACCGGTGCCGAACGCGGTGGGCGACAGCTGGAGGCCCGCCACGACGGCCGCGGCGGCGCCGACGGCGGCCATGGCCCTGCGGCGTCTGCGGGCGGAGCGCTTCCGTATCGAACTCAAGTCCCCGTCGTCCTCTCGCTGCGAAGTCGGCACCACATGTGCCGACCCCGGGGCGGCCGCTGGGGCGTCCCGGGGTCGAACAGATGATAGGCGTGAAGTGCGGGGCGGATGGTGTCAGTTGGGCGGTGGCCCGGCGCCGCTCGGGGCGCCGGCCCACCGTCGGCTCAGTGCGCGTCCTCCGTGGGGCGCAGGCCCTTGGGGATCTTCGCCCAGGTGAGCGCGGCGGCGGCCAGCGGCAGTGCGGCCGCCATCAGGAACGTGGGCGTCATCCCGGAGGTGAACGCATCCGCCGCCCCCGAGAGCAGGGCCTTGCCCGCGGGCCCGGCCAGCTCGTGCGCCACCCGCGCGGCCTCGCCGATCGAGTCGCCGGCGGCCGCCGAGGTGTCGTCAGTGAGGCCCAGGTCGGGGAGGTTCACGCGGTACAGCGCGGTGGCGACGCTACCGAGGATGGCCACGCCCATGGCGGCGCCCAGTTCGTAACAGGTCTCCTCGACGGCCGCGGCGCCGCTGACGTCCTTCGCCGGGGTGGCGGCCATCAGCGTCACGGACGCGGCCGTCGTCGCGATGCCGACGCCGCAGCCGAGCACGGCCAGCGCCACGGCGATGTCGCCGTAGCCGAGCGGCCCCGACAGCTGGAGCAGCCACGGCAGGGCGAGCCCCGCGGTCATCATCAGCAGTCCGCCGCCCATGACGTGCCGGATCGGCAGCCGGTGCATCAGCGCCGGGGTCACCAGCGAGGTGAGGACGAGGCCCAGCGGCGCGGGCAGCAGATGGACGCCCGCCTCCAGGGGCGTATAGCCCTGCCCGTACTGGAACCACTGGGTGATCAGGAAGAGCGCCGAGCCCAGCGCGATCATGCCGAGGAAGATCGAGGCCGCCGCGATGGCGAACGGCCGCGAGGCGAAGAGACGGATCTGGAGCAGCGGGTGCTCCAGGCGCAGCTGGCGGCGGACGAAGACGGTGAGCGTCACCGCGGCGACGACGAGCAGGGCCCAGGCCACGGGGTCGGCGGGGCCGCCCTTGCCGAGCTGCTTGATGCCGCCCGCAAGGGCGAGCATGCCGAGGACCGACTGGCCCACGCCCCACCAGTCCCAGCGGCCCTCGCGGGGCTGGCGGGACTCGGGCAGGATCCACGCGCCGAGCGCGATGATCACCAGTGCGACGGGGATGTTGACGAGGAACGCGGAGTGCCAGCCGTCGTGCTCCACGAGCAGTCCGCCGACGACCGGGCCGAGCGCCATGCCACCGCCGAAGACGGCGGACCACACCGCGTAGGCGAGGGCGCGCTCGCGGGCGTCGGTGAAGACGTGCCGCAGGATCGACAGGGTGGCGGGCATGATCGCCGCGCCACCGGCGCCGAGCAGCGCGCGGGCGGCGATGACCTGCCAGGGAGCGGTCGCGAAGACGGCGAGCAGCGAGGCGAGGGCGAAGACACCGAAGCCGATCAGGAGCAGCCGCTTACGTCCCCACCGGTCGCCCAGGGCCCCCGCCGTGACCAGGAGCCCGGACAGCACGAGGGCGTAGACGTCGATGATCCACAGCTGCTGCACGGAGCTGGGCCGCAGATCGGCGACGAGGGAGGGGAAGGCGACGTTCAGGATCGTGGTGTCCATGGCGATCAGCAGCAGGCTGCCGGAGAGGATCGCGAGGACGGCCCAGCGCCGTGCGTCACGCTGCGGGGTCATGGTGGAACACTCCAAGTTCGAATGAGACATCAATGTCTCACATGGAACGCTGGAGTGTCCAATGATCGTGTTCCTGTGACTGTCCTGTCAGAGGACCCGCTGAAGCGCCTCCGGGGTCAGGTCCGCCAGGGTCGGGTAGCCGTCGACGGCCATCAGCAGATCCGCCTCGGCCAGCAGTGAGCGCAGAACGTGCGTGACGCCGTCGGTGCCGCCGATGCCCAGGCCGTACGCGTACGGACGGCCGACGCCCACCGCGGAGGCGCCCAGCGCGATCGCCTTGACGATGTCCGCTCCACCGCGCACCCCCGAATCGAACAGGACGGGCAGCCCGTCGGCGGCCTCGACGACCGCGGGCAGCACGTCGAGCGCGGGCAGCCCGCCGTTGGCCTGGCGGCCGCCGTGGTTGGAGCAGTAGATGCCGTCCACCCCGCCGTCCCTGGCGCGGCGGACGTCCTCCGGGTGGCACAGCCCCTTGACGATCAGCGGCAGCGAGGTGAGGGAGCGCAGCCACGGCAGGTCGTCCCAGGTGAGCGGGTTGCCGAAGACCTGCACCCACTTGAGGACCGCGGATTGCATGTCGTGCTCGGGGTCCGTGGGCAGCAGGGCGCGGAAGACGGGGTCGCTGGTGTAGTTGGCCAGGCAGTGGCCGCGCAGCTGGGGGAAGTTGGAGGTGGCCAGATCGCGGGGGCGCCAGCCGGTGATCCAGGTGTCCATCGTGACGACGATCGCCTTGAACCCGGACTTCTCCGCGCGGCGCACCAGGCTCTCGGCGAGCGCGCGGTCGGTCGGCGTGTACAGCTGGAAGAAGCCGGGGGTCTCGCCCAGCTCGGCGGCGACCGACTCCATCGGGTCGGCGGAGAGCGTCGACGCGATCATCGGCACCCCGGTCCTCGCCGCCGCGCGCGCGGTGGCCAGGTCGCCGTGGCCGTCCTGCGTACAGATCCCGAGGACCCCGATCGGCGCCATGAACAGGGGAGAGGGCAGTGTCATGCCGAACAGATCGACGGAGAGGTCGCGCCGCGAGGCGCCGACGAACATCCGAGGTATCAGCCCCCAGCGGTCGAACGCGGTGACGTTCGCGTTCTGCGTCCGCTCGTCCCCCGCGCCGCCCGCGACATACGAGAGGACCGACGGCGGCAGCGCGGACTGCGCGCGGGACTCCAGCTCGGCGTACGTCATCGGGAACTTGGGGACGACGCCCCGGAGCCCGTCCAGGTAGATCTCGTCCTGGTAGTCCTTGAAGGGGCGGGGCGGCTGGTCCATGGGGCGGCCTTTCCGGAGTCGGATCGGGTCTGCCGGGCGAGAGGGCGGCCCGGGTCAGTGTTCTTTGAACCCGATGTCAACGTCAACGCCCACGACCGGGGCACATGACAAGGACAAGGACCGTCCCGGCGGTGATGAGGGCGTATCCGCCCGGTGCGGTAGGGCGCCCTGGACGGGCGGATTGGCGATCACTCGAGTGGGGCATCACCGTGGGGCAGGACCGGTCGCGCAAGACACGCCGCGGCCCCGGTGGCGACAGAGATCGCGGGTGTACCGGTTGTTCCAGGGAGGGGAAGTGAGTTGCCATGCGTGCGCCGCATCAGCGCGCCCATAGGCCCACCGCCAGGGTGGAGTACGCACTGCCGCAGGACGCCGCTTCGGCGGGGCGGGCACGGAGGCTGACCTGCGCGTTCCTTGTCAGGCCGCACCGCCGTAAGAACGAACTGACCGCCGAGCGCGTGGACGACGCGGCGCTGGTCGTCTCCGAGCTGGTCTCCAACGCCGTCCAGCACGCGCGCGGCGGCTGCCGCCTGCGCGTGGAGGTCTCCGGCGACCGGGTGACCGTCGAGGTCTACGACACGAGCCCGGTCCGCCCACGGGTGCGCAAACCGAGCAGTGAACGCGAGAGCGGCCGGGGGCTCGCCATGGTGCGCCAGCTCACCCACCGCCTGGAGGTCGTCACCGCGCGCCGTGGCGGCAAGACGGTGCGGGCGGTGCTGGCCTGACCTGAGCGGACCGGCGCGGGCCGGGAAAAAGTCCGTTGCGGGCACAGGGCGCCGCAGCGGAGAGTGGGCACATGACGACGACCTCTCTCACACCGCCGCCCGGCCTGACCGTGCGGGCCGCGACGCCCGGCGACGCGGCCGCGGTGTGCGCGCTGCTCAACGAGGTCGACCTGCTGGAGACCGGCCGCGCCGACACCGAACTGGCCGAGGTGCGCGCCGACTTGAACCACCCCGAGGTGGACCTGGAGCGCGACTCCTGGCTGCTCTTCGAGGGGCAGCGCCTCGTCGGGTACGCCCTGCTGTGGGACGAGTCGGGCGGCGAGCGGATCGATGTCGACCACTATGTGCTGCCCGGCCGACCGCAAGGCGCCCTGCACCTCTTCGACTTGATGGAGAAGCGCGCCGCCCAGCGCGCCGGTGCCAACGGAGCGGCCCGCGCCGTGCTGCACCTGCACCTCAACACCGCGCCCACCATGGACCTTTCGGCGCTGCGCGCACGCGACTGGCGGACCGTGCGGCGCTATCACGTGATGGCCCGTCAGCTCAGCGCCGCCGACGACTCGTTGCCCGAGCCCCTGGCAGGCGTGACGCTGCGGGACTGCTCGGCCGAAGAGGACCGCAGGCGCGCCCACCGACTGCTCCACGAGTGCTTCACCGAGCACTTCGACTTCCAGCCGCGCAGCTACCCGCAGTGGCTCGACGACATCGACGCCGAGCGCGCCGACTGGTCGCTGATCTGGATCGCCCACGTCGACGGCGTCGGCGACGCGGCCGTGCTGCGCACCCACGACGACCGCCCGTCGATGGCCTGGATCGGCAACCTCGGCGTCCTGCCCGAGGCCCGGGGCCGAGGCATCGGCGGCCATCTCCTGCGCCACGCCTTCGGCCACTACGCGCAGTCGGGCCGCGACCGGATCGGCCTCGGCGTCGACACGGACAAGAGCAGTGGCGCGCTCGCCCTCTATGAGCGCCACGGCATGACCCTTGACCACGCGGTCGACACGTGGGAGCTGATCCGCCCGGTCTGAGACCCACGGGGGTGGACTCGGACCGGGCGGAAGGTTCCGGGACCGGAGGGTTCCGGGACCGGACGGTCAGCGCAGGCGCTCGCCGAAGCGGGCATTCGTGTTCGGCGCCCCGACGTCCTTGGGTCCGAAGGCGACGGAACCCGTGGCCGTCAGGCCCGTGGCGGTGCCGCGCAGCGACCACACCGCGCCGGCGCGCGCGTTCTCCAACACGGCGGAAGCGGCGAGGTCGGCGTGGCCGTCGCCGGTGACGTCGAGCAGCGCGGTGGCCGACCCGAAGAGGTCGTCCTTCTCGGCGACGCCCGGGACGCCCGCCGTGTTCTGGTGGAAGACCTGGGCCCCGGCACCGGTGACACCGTCGGCGCTGCCCCGCAGCAGTACGACCGAGCCCGCGGCGGTGACGGTGCCGACGTCCTCGCCCACGGCGCCCACCGCCACATCGGCGTATCCGTCGCCCGTCACATCACCCACGGCCACCGACCTGCCGAAGTTGTCCCCTTCTTCCTCGGCGCCCGGCACACCCGGCGTCTTCTGGTCGAACTTCTGCGCCGGTTCCTTGAGTCCGTCCGCCGAACCGTAGGTGACGTAGACCCTGGACTTGTAGTCGGGGTAGTCGGAGTCGCCTCTTACCAGGTCGTCGTAACCGTCGCCGTTGAGGTCGCCGATGGCCAGCGCACCGGAGGCGCCGTACGCCCGTTCGTGCTTGAAGCCCGTGGGCGATCCGTACAGGAGACCCCAGCCCCACTCGCCGTCACCGGCGTAGCGGCCCATGGCGATGTCGTCGTATCCGTCGCCGTTGAGGTCACCGACGGCTTCCGGGGTGACCGGGCCCGACAGGCTCCTCGGGCCGTTCTCGCACTCCCGGTCCGGGTCCGCGCAGGTGGGGTCGGGGCGCTGGTCGCTGCCCCGGTCCCACTGCGACCTGTCCATGAAGTCGAGGGTCTTGGCCGGCTTCCCGGTGCGCGCGATCGGGCCCTTCCAGAGGCGGGCCTGCTGGGCGACCCCGTCGTCGCCATAGGTCGGCGCCCCGGCGAACAGGGCGAGGTCGGTCGTGCCGTCGCCGTCGAAGTCCCCGGCCGTCGGGGTCCGGCCGTAGGCGGCGATCTTGGTGCCGCCGGTCAGGCCGGAGCGGGAACCCCACAGGATCACCGAGCCCGCGTCCGCGCCCCTGCCACCGACTCCGATGACCAGGTCCGCGTAGCCGTCGCGGTCCAGGTCGCCCTTGGTGAACGCGCTGCCGAAGTGCTCCTTGGCCGTGGCCGCCCCGGGCACCCCGCTCGTGGAGCGGCTGATGATCTTCTTGCGGGCGGGGTCGAGACCGTTCTTCGCCCCGTACGTCACCGCCACGTACCCCGCCTCGGTCTTGCCGGAGACCGTGCCGTCGGAGGCGCCGACGACGAGGTCGCCGTACCCGTCGCCGTTGAAGTCGTCCGAGGGCTCGGCCGCCACGTCCGCGCGGCCCGCGCCGGCGGTGGCCTCCGCGCTGCCCTGCCCGAGGGCGAGGGCCGAGAGGCCGCCGCCCACGAGCAGGGACGCGGCGACAAGGGGCAGGGTGAGGCGGACTGTTCGGCTGCTGCGCGGCATACGACTTCCCTTGGTCAAAGATCGGCTGTGCGGTTCAGACGACCTGTGACCATCTTCGAAGGTTGTACGCCGTCGGGGGGCGGCACTCCCCGCAACCGTGCGGTCACTGCGGCACGTTGAGGACGAAGTCGAAGTCGGCCTCCTTCGCGTTCCCGACGGTGCGTACGTTCATCAGCAGCCGGGAGTCGAAGATCGGGTCTGTGTTGTTGCGCGGCTCACCGGGGAAGTACAGCTGCGTCGTCAGCACCGGCCGTCCCGGGGCCTGCACCTTGACGTGCAGATGGCGGGTGCGGCCGGGGTAGAGGCCCGGCACGACCGTGGTGAGCCGGAACGCGCCGGACGCGTCGGTGTACTGGTGCCCGCGGAAGCGGTACCCCGCGTTGTCGTACGTCCCATAGGTGTCGGCCTGCCAGAAGTCCATGAGGACCTGGGGTATGGGGCGGCAGGAGCGGCCGAAGACGTACCCGGTGACGGTCAGCCGCGTGCCCGGCGTCCCCGGCTGCAGGAGCGAGGTGCGGCGCGGGGAGTTGGGCTTGAAATACGGGCCCTCCATCTGCGGCGGCGTCGGGTCGTCACCGTCGTCGCAGGACGGCGTCAGCGCCGGTGCCTCGCCCCGCGCGCCCACGGTACGGGCCAGGGCGGGCACCCCCATGAGGCTCACCGGGACGGCCATGCCGACCGCCGCGGCGGCTCTCAGCACGGTCTTGCGGCTCGGTCCCTTTGTGGTGCCGGTCTCGTCGTCCATCGCTCCTCCTGAAAGGTGGGGTGGGTTCCGGATCGGCTAAGAAGCTATGCGCGGGAGCGGGGCCGGGCGATGGACTGGAGCCGGTGGTCGTGGTGAATATCGCCGGTGCCGCGCCGGAAGTCCCCGGGGCTCGCGCCGGTCTCGCGGCGGAAGAAGCGGCAGAAGTACGCGGGGTCCCCGAACCCGACCCGGGCCGCGATCTGACGCACCGACAACTGCGTGCGCAGCAGCAGGCGTTTGGCCTCGTGCACCCGGGCCTGCCGGATCAGCTCGCCGGGGGTGCGGCCGGTGGACGCCTTCACCGCCTCGCTGAGATAGCTCACCGAGACGCCCAGGTGCTCCGCGCAGGTGCGCACCGAGTGCGGGGCGCCCGCCGGGGAGCCGAGCAGGCCCTCGGGGGTGCCGAGCAGCGCCACGAACTCCGCGGCCACCGAGCCGGGCCGCGAGGGCGGCGGCAGGGCGGCGGGCTGCCGCGCGGGCAGCCGCGCCGCGCGCACCACGAGGATGTGCAGCAGGGCCCGCAGCACACCGGAGAAACCCTCGGCGCCGGTGCGGTACTCGCCGTCCAGTTCGGCGACGAGGCGCGCGGTCCGCTCGGCCGCCTCGTCGGCCAATTCGAGCCAGGAGCGCTCGGCGAGCCCCCGCAGGAGGTCCCGGTCGCCGGGATGGTCGAGGAGGAAGTCGTCGGTGAAGAGGATGACGTGACCTTCGAGGCCGGTGACGCCCTCCCAGTGGTGGACCTGGCCGGGCGCGATGAAGCAGAGGTTGGGCGGCCGCAGCGCGAAGCCGGTGAGGTCGACGACGTGCCTGCCGGTGCCGCCGGTGACGTGGACGATCTCGTGGAAGGTGTGCCGGTGTGGGAACGGCGCCCGCGCCATCGGCCCCATCGCGTCGAACGTGCCGATGGCGAAGGGCAGCGCGTTGGGCATCGGCACCTCGAGGCGGTGCGTCGGCATGCCCGCGCCGGTCGGCTCCCCGCTGTTCCCCTCACCGGGCAAGACCGTTGTGCGCATGCGTACGCTCCTCGTCCCGACGCCGTCCGCCACGGCCGCCACGATGGCACGCGCGGTCAGCGCCGGGGAGAGGGCGAGCGCTCCGTGGCCGGAACGCGCGTATCCGTATGGCGTACGAGGATCATGCCGACGTCAGGGACGTGTCAGCGCCGCTCGCCACGATCGGACGCGTACGCGCCACAGCGGAACGACACGGAATCAAGCCGCCAGGAGACTGCGACATGCCCGTCGGACCACGCGCACGCGCCCGGAACCGCAACACGCCCGGCAGGGGCCCCACTTGGGGCGGGCCGGGCCTGCGGACGCTCCTCGCCGGCGCCGTCGCCTGCGCCGCGGCCCTGGCCGTGTCACCCGCCTCGCAGGCCACCGCCTCCGCCGGCTGCCAGACGCGCGCCGACGCACGGCACACCGACTGGACGGGGATGCACTTCCTCGGGGACGTGGTGTGTCCGCACAACACCGGCTCGATCCGCGTGCAGTCCACGACCGACAGTTCGGTCAACGGCCAGATCGCCTTCTCTCCCAGCTGGTTCGTCTGCTGGAAGCGCGGCAGCCCGTACCAGGGAGGGGACATCTGGTACTACACGCAGGGCGACACGGTCTCCGGCGGCAGGACCGCGAAGGGCTGGGGCTACCTCCCGGCCGCCGAACTCGCCTCGGCGACGCACCCGGTGCCGGGCCTCGACCAGTGCACGTGGTCATGAGCGCCCGGGGAAAGCGCCGCACCGCCCTCGCGGGGGCCGCGCTCTGTCTGACCCTCGCCGCCGCGCCGGGCCCGGCCGCCCACGCGAGCCCGGCCGCGCCACGCGCCGGGTCGGCCGAGGCGGCGGCCACCTGCTCGCTGCGGCAGAACCAGCCGCACAGGGACACCCTGGGCAACGCCTTCAGCCTGGACCTGTACTGCGACAACCTCGTCTCGGACACGTTCGGCCGCCCCGCCTTCAACGCGCCGGTCACCGGCCGCCTCAAGCTCTCGCCGAGCTGGTTCGTGTGCTGGACCGAGGGCGACGCCGCCCCCGACGGGAACAAGGTCTGGTACTACACGCAGGGCGACGAGGTGGTGAGCCTGCCCGGCATCAAGGGATGGGGCATGGTGCCGGCCCGGGTCGTGGAGACCCAGAAGCACCCCTACCCCGGGCTGCCCCGCTGCCAGTGGTTCTGAGT